>JBBQDJ010000179.1:0-7637 GCA_038319595.1 Verrucomicrobiales bacterium | reverse complement strand
AAATAGGCGGCGATTTTCTTTTGGTCGTAGATGTATCGATCCGAGCCTTGCTGTTTGACGCGTTCGACCAACCAGTTCCGTTTGTTCTTCTTGAACTCCTCTTCGAAGATAGCAAGCGGAGCGTGAGGATCAATCATGTGGATGCGGTTCTGGATGGCGATCGCATGATAGACGACAGCCTTGGGAGGAATTGGACGGCTGTTAGGAATGGTGACCTCGGTGGGAGACGGAGCCTTGAGCACCGGTGTCTGGTCGAGAAGTGCATTGAGTTTTGCAATCTCATCTTGGATGCGGACAGTTGCGTCGTTTTCGGTATCTCGCTCTTTTCGAACTTTGACTTCGAGCATCTTGAGTTGATCAAGGTTGGCGAGTAGATGACTGGAATCCACAAGGCTCTTTTCGAGGAGAGCGAGACGCTGTTTTTCCTGATTGATCTGTTCGGGACTGGGAGCGTCCTCTTTGAGCTTTGCCTCAATCGATTGTTTCTTCTTTGAAATTTCTTCGAGTGCCTTGCGGGTTTGTTCGACTTGTTCAGGAGTGGCGGGCTGGAGGTCCTCCAGGAATTGGGCGACTTTCTTGGTGACGTCGGCTTGGACGAGGATGAGCACAAGGATGAGCACGGCGACCACGTTGGTGAGCGCGTCCATCAGGGAGTCGAGATTGATTCCGCCGCCGGAGTCTGATTTGGATTTGCGGGACACGAGACGATCAGTTGAAGAGAGAGAGGTCGATTTTCCCCTCGTTAGGAATGGGGAGTTTGCCGTTCGAGACCTTGTATTTTGTCTCGGCAAGCCCGGCGGCCCAGAGGTAGGACTCGTTGCCGCCCTTGCGGATCAGAAAGAGAACCATGGCATCGCGTGAGCGCTTCACCGTCTCGAGAAATTTAGCGTAGTCTTGATTCGTTTCGATGGTGGCGGTGGAAATAGGTTTCGAGGGGTTTCCCTCTTTGATGAGGATGATGCCGGTGGAGGTGCACTCGACGAAAAACAGGTTGCGGGCCTCTCGGGTTCCGATGCCACCGGGGCGGATAATGACAGATTCCACTGCCTTGGGCGGGATTTTGCGCTTTTTGAGTTCCTCTTGGAGGGCTTCGAGTTGCTTCTGAAGCGGCGGACGTTCGGATTTCAGAGCGACGATTTCAGTTTTCAGGATTTCGACCATTTTCTGAAGCGCTGCGTCGGTCTCGTTCGGGTTGCTGGCTTTCTGGATCTCATCGAGCTTTCGTTTGAGGACGATTTTCTCATCTTCGAGTTTGGCCAGTTCAGAAGCGGAGGATTTTTCGATCTTGAGTTTCTCCTCAATCATCCGGGTCTCCATGGATACGGTTTCAACTTTCTTCTTGAGATCGCGGTTGGCAATAGCACGAGCCATTTCCTCTTCCGTCCTGCCCTTCTTATCCATCTGCTTCACCTGCATGGTGACGCTGATCATGAGCGTGAGAATGCCGATGAGGCATGCGAGAATGCTCATGAAAGGAAACAGGGAAACTCCTTCCCCATCGTTGTTCCGGCGTTTCGGCACGACTTGGTGGGTGGGTTAGCGACCGAAGAATCCGCGCTTTTTCTTTGCCTCGTTAGGAATCTTGTTTTGTCCGAGATCGCCGAGGGCGGTATTCATTCGCTCGATACCGGTGGCGATGTTTTCGAAAGAACTGTTGAGCTCTTTGTGGGATTTTGTAAAAATTTCCGCGCTGGTCCTGGTCAGTTTGGCGACGGCGTCATGGAAGCTCGTTTCGACGACTTCCTGATGGGAAGCGAGTCGTCCTCGAAGGGTCTCGCTCACTTCGCGGAGCATTCGGGAGGATTCATTGAGATTGACGAGAAAGCTCTCGTGGGCACGGGCCAATGACGAGACAAGCTGGGGAATGCTCTCGGCTTGTTCCATTAAGCTGTCTGCTGCGAGGTTACGGCTGTCGTTGAGCTTAGGCAGGAGTTTTTCAGTGCAGAACGTGTCGATGAGGGTCAGGGTCTCGTCTTCCTTTTTCTGCACCGCTGCCATCGGGAAGCTCATGAACATGCTGAGAATGAGGCCCAGCAAGGTGGTGTCGAATGCGACGCCGAGGCCACCGGTTAGGCTATTGATCGATGTCTTAAGGGTTTCCGGGTCGGCATTGTCCCCCATGGCGAGGGAGCTGACGGCGGTGGAAAGTCCCATCACAGTACCGATGAATCCGAGGATAGGAATTGCCCAAAGAAATACTTTCAAGAGGGAGTAAGATCCAGAGGATCGGTTTGCATCGAGGTCGGATTGCGTGGATAGAAACGCGGCGACCTCACCATTGTTGATGCGTGATTCAAAGAGCTCGAGAGCCTTGCGGATACGGTTAACGATGAGACTGTCGCGAAGGGAAATCGGAGTTTTGTAAATGTTGTCGATGAACTCACCCACGTTGATGCTGTTAATTTCATGGCCGAGTCGAGCTGGGAAAAGCTGAAGCAGGGTCGCCTTTGCCTGATGTTGGTTCTTCTTCCATTTCATCACCAGAATGGTCATGCCCCAGACGAAGAGGAAGGTCTCTGCGTAGTTCACCCATCCGCGATCCAGAAAGATGGCACCGATCCGGGTGCCGTGGATGGGGAGCATGAGAAGTAGCAACCCGACAGTGATTCCAACTCCAAAGAGCAAGCTCTTTCCGAAATCAACATTCGCGTGGTCCTTCTCGCTCCAGCCTTGGCGTTGCGGGCGACCCTGGTTCGAAGTGTTGTGAGTGGCAGCTGGTTTGGGGATAGTTAGCCGACCGTTGCAAGCAGGGCATTGCACGTTCTGTCCGTAAATTTCAGGCGGTGCGTCCAGATCGGTTTTACAGTGAGGGCAGGAAACTAACATAAAATTTGGGTTTTGCGTGAGACGCTTTGAGGAGGAACTAGCCCCAGGAGGGGTAACGATGAACAAGCTTAATCACCATTTTCGGCAAAATGCACCGATAATCACCTGATTCTCGAAGGAGCCGCCAAGACGATGGGTAGGGATGAAAATAAGTTTCGCGCTTCGGCTTTAGCCACTCATCGGCAAGTGGACCGGAGATCCACACCCCCTAGTTTGCCACCACTTTCAGTTGCGCCCGTGATCATCAGTCATTTGGCATCCGCACGGTTTTCTGCGAGGTGCATGAGGCATCTGGTATCACGGAATTTCTGTTCGGTTGCGCTTCGGGCGAAAATCGTTATGGTCCAGACTTCTGAATCAATCCGAGTCCATTTGAATCCGGCCCGATGAAACCAATCTTCTTCCAACTGCCGCGCTGCATGGTTTCGGCGTTGATTCTTCCGCTTCTGCTGTCGTTCGCCGTCGGCACCCCGGTCACGCTTTGGCAGATCGGTGTGGATGAGGATCCCTATGCCGCAGGCTATGACCCGACCAACGAGTTCTCTTCGGAATCCGGCAACAGCAACGCCGGTCCGGGGTTGGTCACCCGCCTCCCTGGCGATCCGCTCTACAACGCGGGGTCGAATCCCGCGCGCGATGATCATTTCTATCAGGCGGGAACCTATCCGACCGGATTCAACGGGCTGGTCTCGCCCTTGGTGGTGCCGAATTCCGAACCCGCCACAGCCTTCGAACGCGCCCTCGCCGGCGCGGACCCGGACAACTATGTTCATTTCATTCTCAATGCCGCCCAGGCCGGTCCCCAGTCCCGCCTGCGGCTGACCTTCGATCTGGATTATGGTGGCACCTACTCGGACCTGACTGGCAATGGCGAAAACTTCGGCCTGCATGCCATCAGGGTCCGCTTCCGCACTGCTACCTCCAACTCCCTGATCCTGCAACGCGACGGAGTGGACCGCGCCACCCGTTTCACCATCGACATTCCCGCTTCCAGTGTGCAAGCGGTCGCCGGGGCCAACACCATCAAGATCACCCGCAGCGGCCCCCTTCCTGCGAGCGGGACCTACGCTTGGATCCAGTTCGACTTCGTTAAAATGGAGGTCGATATCGACGGCATGGCGGATGGTGACGGCGACGGGCTGCCCCGCTGGTGGGAAATCGACAACCACCTCAGTGACTCGAATGCGGGCGACGCCGCTTTCGACGGCGATGGCGACGGGCTGACCGCTCTCCAGGAATACAACGGCGGAGTTCTATCAAGTGACCCACTGCGCCGCGATACTGATGGCGATGGTCTATCGGATGCCGCCGAGCGTGCGGCCGGCAGCAACCCCAAGCTCGCCGATACTGACGGCGATGGCCTGAATGACAACGAGGAAGTCCTCACGGCACCCACCTCATCCCCGGTTCTAACGGACACTGACGCTGACGGTGCTCCCGACGCATTGGAGAAACGTGTGGGGTCGAATCCGAGCTCCGCCGCCAGTACGCCCACCTCGTTCGGCGGTGCCATTGGTTTGAATTTCGTTTGCGGGGATGATCCCAGCGGCACCGTGCCGTGGCTTACCCCCGCGGGTGTCGTGCCGCAGATCCGGTGGAACAACACGGTTCCGCTGCGGTCCTATAGCCGGCCTTCGGGAAACACGGCAGACATCGCCTCGCCGGCGGCGGGCGTCCTCACGAAGGCAAATGGCCAGGCGGTGCCTGGCATGACCGTGCAATGGACTTCAGCGAATAATTCCAGCAGTTCGAACAACGGCACCGCGGATCAAAAGCTCATGAACGGCCTTATCCGTGCCTATGACACCCAGAGCGCATCGCTCACCCTTCAAGGAATTCCGTTCACCACCTATCATGTTTTTGTCTATGTCGGCGGGAGTTACGATGACCAGCAGGGGTTGGTGAAACTCAACAGCGAGACCGATACCAACCGTTTGTTCCTCACCGCCTCGTCACCGCCGCAGAAAACCTGGACTGAGATCGTTCCCTTCAAGCCTGCCATTCCGTTTCCGATCGGCAACGTCGTTCGTTATCCGAACCGGACCGGTTCGTCTTTCACTGTCAACGTCACTAACCTCTACGGTTACTCCGTCGGACTGCATGCCATTCAGATCGTCGATGCGACACTCGACGCGGATGCCTCGGGCATTCCGGATTGGTATGAAATGCAATACGCACTGCAACCCGCCGGACCGGCCACCGCCGCAGCGGATCCGGACGGTGATGGCCTGACCAACCTCCAAGAGTTTCAACGCGGGTCGAATCCGCATCAATCCGACACCGATGGCGACGGCCTCGCGGACAACCAGGAATCCGCTGGAAACTCGCTCTCGATGGATAGCGACAGTGACGGTCTCGGCGACTACGCCGAAGCGAACGCACCCTTGCCAAGCAATCCGAATCTCGCTGACACCGATGGCGACGGCATTTCCGATTTGTTAGAAACCCAATACGGCCTGGACCCCGGCGTGAACCCAGCGGGCACGCCCGGTTTTAGCGGTTGGACCCCGCTGTATTCCGCTTCGCCCGCAAAATGGGAATGGAAACTGGAACCGGTCCAAATCGTGTGGGATCACGGTGCGGGCGCCACTGGTGGCAACAATGGCTATGACGACACCCTTCTGGCCTTTTACGTCGGGAACGTCCAATCGGACTCCACCCGCAGCATTGATATGCGCCTGCGCTCGGAGAACGGCGTCATCACCTATCAGTTTGAATCGTTCGCGGACGAGGCGTTCAGCGGATCGAACCAGCCGAACTCTGACATCTATCTGACAGATCCGGGAAGTCCGCCCACGGACCTCAAGGCTGCCTTGGGATTCAGCGGTTATGGATCGACGGACATCTCTGACAAGCTGCGCTTCCGCCTGATCGCTACCCGTGGCTCCGGGAATGTCTGGGCGCTCGTTTTCGAGATTTTCAATGTCACCAAAAACACCACGGTGGTCTCGCGACTGGTGAGTCAGTCCACCGCTGGACCGGGTCTCGATGCCGGTACCACGACCTGGCAGGACGAGAATGAAAACCCGGGCATTCCGACCGTCGAAATCCACAAGGGTAGCAAGGTATTCATCACCCCCACGGCGCTGGAGACGCTTCCCGCGTTCTCCGCCTTTGCCGATGCCGATAATGATGGGATGCCGAATACCTGGGAGCAGCTCTATCAGTTGAATGATAGCTCCGCAGCGGATGCCGTCCAGGATGCCGATGGCGATGGTTTGAAAAACCGCGATGAATACCTCGCGGGAACCAATCCCCGGCTGGCCGACAGCGATGGCGACGGCGTGGATGATCGAGTCGAGCGCGAGGAAGGTTCCAATCCACTCCTTCCCGGCCTGCGCCCCATTTTCGCGAGTGGAGCCAATGCCAGCGGCACTGACTTTAATCAAAACGGACTGCCGGATGCATGGGAGGCCCGCTTTCAATCGGCCGGAGTTTCCCCCACCGCAGACAGCGATGGTGACGGCGCAAGCAATGCTCGTGAAGCTGCTTGGGGAACCGATCCGTTTGATGCCAAGTCACGGATCGGGCTCACCATGCAACGCAATGGCAACGACGCGCTGCTCGCATGGACCCGCAGCCCGTGGAAGCGGCAGCGGATCTATCGGTCCGCCAATCTTTCCTCATGGCAATGGCTTTCGCTCCCTTTCACCTCGAATGGCGACAACGACACCGCCAGTGTCACCAATCAATTCACCTCCGCGCCTTCCGCGTTTTTCTCGGTGGAGACAAAGGACCGCGATTCCGATGGTGACGGCGTATCCGACTGGGATGAAATCTTTGTTTCCAGTGATCCCTATCAGCGCGACAGTGTCCGCAGCGGTTCGCTCACCCTCAACAACGACGGCGAGGTTACCGGCGGCGTGTCAGGTGATTACGCGTCATTCGCCGCACGCTTCAAGGATGCCCTGCCCGGTGGTTCCGGCGGACAAGTCAGCCGCGAGCAAGCCGCGCGGTTTCTCCAACAGGTGAGCTTCGGACCGACGATGGCGGAACTTGATCGGGTGCAGTCGCTTGGATTTTCCGGCTGGATTGAGGACCAGATTGCCAACCAACCGGCGACCTATCAGCGTCCGGTCATTGAGGCGATGCTCCGCGACCTTCGTGGGCCACGGCTCGATCTGAGTTACAATTTCAACAACCAGGACCTCAACGGCAGCAATACCGCCAGTGCCTTCGCCCGCGCCGCCATCGCCGGACCGGACCAACTCCGCCAGCGCGTCGCCTTCGCGCTCAGTCAGATTCTGGTCACCTCGAAGCGTGATCCGAATCTAGCAGATCGACCGCTGGTGATGACGGCCTACTACGACATTTTCCTCCGTCACGCCTTCGGAAACTATCGGGACATCCTTGGTGAGGTGACCGTGCATCCGGCGATGGGCCGTTACCTCAGCCATGTGGGCAATCAGAAGGCCCGCCCGGAGATTAATCAGTTTCCTGATGAAAACTATGCTCGGGAGGTCATGCAGCTGTTCACCATCGGCTTGTGGAAGCTCAATCCGGACGGCACCCGCCAACTCGATGGCAGCGGCAAATTCATCCCCACCTATGACAACGGCGACATCACGGAAATGGCCCGCGTCTTCACCGGTTTCTGGTTCGGCGGCCAGTATTGGGGCAGCGGCGGCTACATCGATTCACAGCTCACCGTCCCGATGACCCAGTGGCCGGAGAAGCATGACTTTGAGGCTAAGTCCATGCTGGGATGTCTAACTATTCCCGCCCGCTCTGCCAGTGCGGAAAATGGCCAGCGCGATGTGGATGATGCGCTGGACTATCTTTTCAATCATCCCAATGCCGGGCCGTTCATC
>JBBQDJ010000178.1:0-7639 GCA_038319595.1 Verrucomicrobiales bacterium | reverse complement strand
CACCACCGCCAACTCCCAGATCGAAGCCGTCATCACCCAACTCGCCGAGCCCCTGCTCACCGCCTCCGAGTGCTTCGACGTCTTCACCGACCCCACCGGCGAAAAGTTAGACGCCGATAAAAAATCCGTCGCCTACCGCTTCCAATACCGCGCCTCCGACCGCACCCTCAAAGCCGAGGAAGTGGACGCAGCCCATCAGAAAGTCCTCGAAGCACTGACAAAGAGTCTCGGAGTGAAGTTCCGGTAAGGTTTCAGAACCTTGCCCACGGACTCAGTCGAACGCCTGAGGATTGGACAGAAGTTCACGCAGCGCCATTGCGTCCAGCCGATCCTTCTCGCGAACCGACTTTTCCTTCCAAGCGATCAACGATGATTTGGAAGCATAGCGGATTTCCCGACCATCGAGAGAGAACCCATCCGCATCTTTGATGACATCGTCATAGGTTCGTCCCGACATCCGCGTGAATAGATCAAGTTGGCACTGCTCGGTTTCCTCGATGATCCGGATTGCCCCCTCTTCGTCAGTGAAATCTACCACCGATAATTCACGGGCGAAGCCTTCGCCATAGTTTCCCAAGGTCGCCAGCAAGAGGCTGATATTCCCTGGACTGGAGTCGATCAGCATGTCCACGTCCTCGGTGAAACGCACATAGCCCTACAGGGTGACGGCAAGGCCACCGACCAGAATGAATTGCACCTTCGCCTCAGCGAGCAGCACCAACAGTTTTGCGAACGAGGGTTCCATCATCTGCGGGTGGCTTCCATTGGGTTTGCTGTTTCAAGACTCGGGCGTTGGCCTGCAACATGGCCACACGACTCAAGGTGGGCACATTGCGGAGGCTACCACCGACTCGTCTTTTCAGAGGCTCGTAGAAATCGGCGTTCACGGGGCCAAGTTAGCCATGTTCCCAAATGTTGGCAACAGGCGAATACCTCCGCGCTCTTGGCGGTAATCTCAAGGGATTCTGAAGTTTGAGAATCCATCAGTAGGGGCGCGCGGGTAGATTACCGGGCTCGCATTTCCTGCTTGCGCATGGGCATGGCGTCGATGCTGCCAAACAAGACGGCGAAGGTGAATTTCCCGGCGGTCCATCGCAAGACCGTGTGGCCGTCCTTGCCTAGCAGAATCAACTCGGCCACGTCCTGCCGCACGTGCAAGCGCCCGCGGAGTTCCTTTGCCAACTCCGAGTCAGGCCGCCTGCCATACCCGGTCGGGCCGGTGAGAACGAATACCTCCACATCGCGCTCGATCAGGCCCGCCTTGGAATTGGCCAATCCGGTGGCCAGTTGCTGGCTGCCTTCGGTCACGACCAACAACCGCTTCTTCCCCTGAAAATCCGCGAGGGTTTCGGCGGCCACAGGGGAAATGAGGCAGAGGGCGAGCAGGGACAGACGCTTCATGCCGACAGTGAATCACCGATACGTCGGCAAGCTACCCTGATTTTCCGAGGGGCACTCCGAATTTCCTAATCTTTCGCGGACTTCGGATCCAGTGCGTCGCGCAAACCGTCACCCAGGAAGTTCAAGGAGAAGAGCGTGGTGGCGAAGAACAGGGTGGGAAAGAAGAGTAGCCAGGGGTTGGAGAGCATCATGTTCGCGCCTTCAGCGATGAGGGTTCCCCACGAGCTGTAGGGCGGTCTAACGCCGAGTCCGAGGAAGGAGAGCGTGGCTTCAAACAACATGACCCCGGGAATCGTTAGAGTGGTGTAAACGATGATGGGGCCGAGCGTATTGGGAAGAATGTGGCGGAAGAGGATGCGGAAATGACCGAGCCCGAGGGAGCGGGCGGCTTCGACGAATTCCTGCTTCGCGACGCTCTGGACTTGAGCCCGTACGATACGCGAAACGGTAAGCCACGAGAGCGCACCGATGGCGATGAACAGCGGCACCAACGTGGTGATGGGCTCGACCCAAGCGGTGGTTTTGTTCACGGCGGAGCTCGGACTGCCGGGCCCGGTGAACCAGCCTACGACGAGCTTGGTGAGCTCGGTGGTGAGCGGCTCGAGCGTTTTTCCCAGGAGGATGACGATGATGAGGAAGGGCAGGGCGTAGAGGATATCGACGATGCGCATCATGAACGCGTCGGTCTTGCCGCCAGCGTAACCGGAAAGAGCACCCCAGCAGACGCCGATGGTGACGGAGACGAGGGTGGTGATGAGGCCGACGGCGATGGAGATGCGCCCACCGGAGAGGACGCGGGAGAGGATGTCGCGACCGAGGTGGTCGGTGCCGAAGCGATGTTCGCTGGAGGGAGACAAATTTTTGTTAGGTAGATTCTGGAGATCCGGATCTTGGACCAATCCAGGAATCGCGGGGATCATAAGGCAAGCGGTAATGATGAGGAACAGCGCGAAGATGCTGATGACCGCCGCACGATTGTGGGCGAGGCGGTGGACCGCATCTTTCCAGAGGGAGCGGCTGGATTCTTGGGAAACGTCGGACATGGAGAGGGTGTGGGGATTTCAACGGCTGGCACGGAGCCGGGGATTGAGCCAGAGGCCGAGGAGGTCGGTGAGGAAGTTCGCGATGATGATGAGCGTGCCGTAAAGCATAACGCTGCCGAGGATCATCGGCGAGTCACCCACCTCGATAGATTTGATGAAATGCAGACCGAGGCCGGGCATCGCAAACACGCTTTCGATGACCACGGAGCCGGAGATGATTCCCGCGAAGGCCGGGCCGATGAAGGCAACGGCCGGGATGATGCCGCCGCGCAGGCTGTGGCGGATGAGCATCCGGAAGCTGCCGACGCCCTTGGCCTTGGCAGTACGGATGTAGTCCTGACTGAGAATCTCTAACATCCCGGCGCGGGTGAGGCGGGAGAGGTAGGCGGCGGTCGCCAGCCCGAGCGTTAGGGCGGGCAGCACCCATGAGGTCGGATCGGTCGGGTTCCAGCCCATGGCAGGAAGCAGATTCAGGCGGCGGCCGAACTGGTCCGCTAACAATGGCCCGATGACGAAGGAAGGGATGCAGATACCGATCATTGCCAGTGCCATGGCGGAGTAATCCATCAGCGTGTTTTTCTTCCAAGCAGCGATGATGCCTAACGGAATCCCGATTGAGATGGCGATGCACATGGCGACGAGGCCAAGCCCGAGTGAGACGGGAAAGGCTTGAAAAATGATTTCCGAGACCTCGCGGCCTTCGAGCCGCAGGCTCAGGCCGAGATCGCCTTGGAGAAGGTTTTTGAGTTGCCGGGAATACTGGACAAGCACCGGTTGATCGAGGCCGTAGTAGGCTTCGATTTTGGCCCGGATGTGTTCGGGGATGGCTTTTTCTCCCGATCTGAAGGGGCCACCCGGCAGCGCCTTGATCAGGAAAAAAGTGACCGTGAAGAGGATGAACAGGACCAGAATTCCCTGGAGAAAGCGGCCGATGAGATTCGCTAGCATGAAATTGTCAGAGTGGTTCAGCGTTCAAGACGGATCGCGTCCCAAGGGTGGTTGTCGAGCAACAGCGGATGCCAGCCCTTGACCTCGGGTCGGAGCAGGTAGTTGCGGGCCTGATAGGAAATCGGGATGATCGGCTGCGCGTCAATGAACAGGCTTTCCGCTTCCCGGAAGAGAGTGAAGCGCTGGGCAGGGTCTGACTTCAAGGCCGCCTCCCGCAGCAATGCGTCGTAACGGGGATCGCTCCAACCCGTGTTGTTGTTGCCATTTCCCGGGGTCCACATGTTGAGAAAGGTGGTGGGGTCGAGGTAGTCGCCGACCCAGCCCGAAGTCGCGAGGTCGAAATTCAGGGATTGCTGGGCACTGGTGAAGGATCCCCAGTCCATGCTTTGGATGTTGACGCGGATGTTGAGGTGCTTGAGCCACATCGCCTGGATGGCCTCGGCACTGGCGCGGGCAGCAGGCTTGGAGATGAGCAGGGTAAACACCGGGAATCCGTCGCCGTTAGGAAAACCCGCCGCGGCGAGAAGCGCGCGGGCCTTCTCGGGATCGAAGCGCAGTTTAGCCTCCGGCTCATAGGAACCCATTTTGGGCGTCAGCGAGGTGGCGGGAAAGAATCCCTCCATGATGTGCTCGCAGATTTGTTCACGGTCGAGGGTGAGCGAGAGCGCCTGGCGGACGCGGGGATCGGAGAGTCCCGGCCGCGTCGTGTTGATGCGGACGAAGGTGGTGCCAACGTAGGGTTCCTGGCGGAGGAATTCTGGATTGTTTTTCTTCACGGTCCGGATCAGGTCGGACGGAAGCTGATAGGTCGTGTGCAGTTGGCCTGATAGAAATGCGCGGGTCTCGGTGTAGGGATTTTCGATCGGATAGAAACGGATTCCGTTGAGTCCGACATTCGCCGCGTTCCAGAAGTAGGGGTTGCGCTTGACCTCGATGAAGTCGTGGAAGCGCCACTGGGTGAGTTTGAATGCCCCGTTGCTGACGATGTTCGGCAGCACGCTCCACTTGGTGAAACGGTCGGTCATTTTTCCGAACTGGAGCACGACATGTCGCGGGACCGGGAACCACGTGTAGTGACGCGTCAATGACGGCAGGTAGGGGACCGGCTCGCGCAGCTTCACTTGAAGGGTAAAATCATCCAGCGCCTTGACGCCGACCTGAGAGAAATCAGTGATTTTTCCTTTGTTGAAGGCTTCACCGTTTTCGAGGAAATAGAGCATTTCCGCATAGGGTCCGGCGAAATCGGGGTGCAGCAGGCGGTTGTAGGCGAAGACGAAATCGTGGGCGGTCACTGGCGCGCCATCCGACCATTTCCCCTCAGGCTGAAGGTGGAACACCCAGCCGGTCATGTCCTCGTTGTGCTCCCAGGATGCCGCCGCGCCCGGGACATCGGCGTCATCCCGCGACGCATCATCCGCGACGAGGCCTTCGAACAGCGCGGTGATGAGCTTGCTCTCGATCACCCCGGTCACCAGTTGGTGGTCCAGCGCCTTGGGCTCGGCGGAATTTCCCACCAATAGAATGCCATCACGGTTAGCCCGCTCGACCTGGGTTTCCTTCTGACAGGAAGCGAGCAGCACACAGGAAATGGCGGGAATCATCCACAGGCAACGGAGCATCACGCGGCGGAGCATGCCGGGGATGGAGCACATTGCAGGCAAAAATTTAAAAATCCGCTCGGACCCGTGAGATTTCAGGTTTCCTCTGCTTGCAACATCGCGTCAGGCGTCTAAACAAGGGGCCGAGAACCACGTGAAAAGCTATTTCCTCCGCCGCCTGCTGCTGATCCCCCCGACGATGATCGGAATCACGCTGCTCGTGTTCGTCATCACGCGATTTGTTCCCGGCGGATCGATGGACCGGATTCTCCAGGCGGCAGCCAGCGGCGCGGACCAGGGTGGCAAAAAGGCGGCGACCAACCAGTCCCAAGGCGGCCTGAACGAGGAGCAACTCGAAGAACTCGAAGAACAATACGGCCTCGATAAGCCGGTGTTGTTCGCTTACCTCCAATGGCTCGGCCTGGCCCCCCGCGAGACGCGGATTTCTAAAGGAGAATATGGCGACCGCGGCGATGAAACCATCGGCAGCGAGATCGATCCGGAAACCACCGCGCTGGTGGTGCTGCGAGGTGATGGCCGCGCGGTGCTGGTGAAACGCCAAGGGGACGCGGCGGCCTCCGCCGTGTTCCAGGAAACCGGAAAATCCGTCGAATCCGAGAGCTGGAATGTCCGCTACGAAACCGAAAAAGTCCGGCAGGCCCGCTATCAACGGCGCAACACCGGCAAGGACGACGCGCCCGCCTACCGGCCGCGGGCGGTGCTCTATCAGACCCGCTTCGCCGGCCTGCTGCAGGGCGAACTTGGTCGGTCCCAGATCTACAACGAGCCGGTGGACAAAATGATCCTCCAACGGATCCCAGTGGCCGCTTATTTCGGCCTGCTAACCGCAATCATTACCTATGCGGTTTGCCTTCCACTTGGGGTTTTGAAGGCGCTGAAACACCGGACCTTCATCGACACCTCGAGTTCGGTGCTGATTTTCCTCGGCTACTCCATCCCCGGATTCGCACTGGGAGCCATCCTGCTGGTCCACCTTGGCGCGCGGATGAACCTGTTCCCGCTGTTCGGTCTAACCAGTCCGGATTTCGACCAGATGGGCGACTGGGCGAAGGTCAAGGACATCGCCCACCATACGGTGCTGCCGTTGACCTGTTATATCGTCGGTTCCTTCGCCATGTTGACCATGCTCACCAAGAACAGCCTGATGGACAACCTCGCCGCCGACTACGTGCGCACGGCGATGGCCAAAGGGGTGAGTTTCCCGCGAGCCGTCTTCGGACACGCGTTCCGGAATTCCATGATCCCCATCGCCACCAGCCTCGGCAGCCTGGTGGAGATTTTCATCGGCGGCTCGATGCTGATTGAAACGGTTTTTGACATCCAGGGATTCGGGTTGCTCCAATATCACTCGGTTCTGGAGCGTGACGTGCCTGTCATCATGGGGACCCTGACCATCGCCGCCTTCCTAATGCTGCTGGGGCAGGTGCTTTCCGATTTCGCGGTGGCGGTAGTGGACCCGAGAATCAAATTCGAATAATGACGCGCTTCATCGGACTCTTCCTCCTAATCCTTGGGGGCCTTGCCGCGACCGGCGAGGTGATGAACCTCGCGTTTCCGACCGTGCGTTGGTTTTTCAATGTCAGCCGCGAGATGCCGTTCCTGAGCTTCGGCGGTGAGAAACCCGTCTTGTGGTTCGGCTGGCTGTGCGCGGTGATTCTCATCGCGGGCGGTCTCCTCCTCGTCGTCCGCTCTTTCACTTCGGGGCCGCCCAATCCAATCACGCAGCGCAAGATCCGCCGCTTTTGTGAAATCAAACGCGGTTACTATTCACTGCTCCTCCTGTTGGCCTTGGGCGGACTTGCCATGCTCGATCAGGTCATCGTCGGCAAACGGGCACTCGCGATTCAGTACAATGGCAAGTGGAGTTATCCCGCTTTCCTGACGACGGATCTCAAGAACAAGGACTTCGGAGTGGAAGACGAAACCGCAGAGGCACCCGCAGATTACCGCAAACTCAAACGCCTTTGGCAGAACTCAAAAACGAACCGAGTGATCCTGCCCTTGGTTCCCTTTGACCCCACCGGCGACACGTTGCCGCCGCGTTCGCGCGAATTGTTGCAGCGGGAAAATATTCATACCGAAAGCGGTAGCCGCAAACCCTACTTCGGCCTGGTCGCGAAATACCACGATGTCGAGGCGGCGAAAATCCACCTCAGATACACCATGCGCAACGGCATCCTCAGCGGCCCCGCTGACGGCTGGGATGAGGCGGGACTGCCGGTTTACAGCGCTGAGTATCAGAACGGCCAACTCATTTCCGACCGCTTCAACGGGGTCGGCAGCAAGGAGGATTTCCTCGCATTAAAATCCAGCGGATTGCGCGCCATCAAATACCATCCGGCACCGCCTATCCCCGAGGTCGGCAACTGGCTGGGTACCACCTCCGAAGGCTACGATGTGCTCGCTTATCTCTATGGCGGCCTTCAGGTGAATTTCAAAGCCGGCATCATCTATCTGCCAATCATTTACCTCATCGGCATCACCTATGGCATGTTGATGGGCTACTTCGGCGGTTGGTTCGACCTGCTGTCGCAACGGCTCATCGAGGTCTTTTCCAACATGCCGTTCCTGTTCATCGTCATCATTTGTTCGAGCATGGTTCCAGAACGTTTCAAGGGACTGCCGGTC
>JBBQDJ010000177.1:0-7640 GCA_038319595.1 Verrucomicrobiales bacterium | reverse complement strand
AGAGTTTCGAGGCCGAGTTTTCTGAGGAGTTCGAGGTCCTTGCTGGCTTCCGGATTGGAGGCGGTGAGGAGTTTGTCGCCGTAGAAGATAGAGTTAGCCCCGGCGAAGAAACAGAGGGCTTGGGTTTCATCGGACAGGCGGGTGCGGCCAGCAGAAAGCCGGACCTTGGCACCGGGGACAGCGATGCGGGCGCAGGCGATCATGCGGACGAGGTCGAAGGGATCGACCTGCGGGTTGTTGGCCAAGGGGGTGCCAGGCATCGGCATGAGCGAATTGATCGGCACGCTCTCCGGCTGTGGATTGAAGCTGGAAATAACTTCTAACATGCGGAGCCGGTCGGTGATCGTTTCGCTGATGCCTAAAATACCGCCGCAGCAGACGGACATGCCGGCGTCCTGGACATTGCGGATAGTGCGAAGCCGGTCCTCGTAGGTGTGCGAGGTGACGATGTTCGGGTAGTGCTCGGGCGAGGTGTCGAGGTTGTGGTTGTAGGCGGTGACGCCGGCTTCCTTGAGGACGACCGCTTCGTTAGGACCAAGTTCGCCGAGGGTGACGCAGACTTCCATGCCGAGCGAGGAAACCTCCTTGACGATTTCCACCACCTGGTTGAAGCGCTCGGTCCCTCCCCTCACCCCGCGCCAAGCGGCACCCATGCAGAAGCGGGTGGAGCCGTTGGCCCGGGCCGCGCGGGCGCTTTCCATGACGGTTTCCTTGGAGAGTAGACGCTGGTTTTCGAGATCGGTCTCGTAGCGGGCGGACTGGGTGCAATAGGCGCAGTCCTCGGAACAACCACCGGTCTTGATGGAGAGCAGCGTGCAGAGCTGGATTTTTCCGTCGGAGAAATTTGCCTCATGGACCTCGCGGGCACGCTTGAGGAGATCAAAAAACGGCAGGTCGTGGAGGGCTTGGAGTTCGGCGAGGATCATGGACTTGTGGGATGGGAAGCCATTGCCCCTGCGATTGCAAGTAGTGAGACGAGAAAGTCTCTGCTGCTTTGGAGAATAGTGCCTGCGGAAATGTTCTTTCAGTTCGCCAAATCTCCGGCAATCGCTAGCCTTGCGCATCGTGCGGAAAGTTCATGAGGAAATCCAAGTCGCTCTGAACAACCTAGCTCATTGATACTCCGTTTTGGTTCATCGCGTCCCAGAGAAAGTTACTTGCCCAGAAACGCCTTTCCATCCATGATCGAGGTATGACAGAAGGAGTTTCAATCGATCCGGCGGTATGCCACGGCAAGCCAGTGATCGCGGGAACCCGGGTGCTGGTGTCAACGGTTCTCGGGGCACTCGCAGGAGGAGATTCCAACGCGATGGTTTGCGAGGACTATGAGATCACGGGTGGGCAGCTATCGGCGGCGCTGCAATTCGCTGCTGATATGGCTGACTTGCAGGTTTCAGCTTACGAGGCGGTCGCGTGAAATTCCTCCTCGACGAGAATTTCCCAAGGTCTGCCCGAACGGTAGTGGAGGCACTCGGGCATCAAGTCCTCGACTTCCGTTTGTTGGGTAATAACGGTGCTCCGGATTCGGAAATCATACAAATGGCGCTCGCGCAGTCCGCTGCGATTCTCACGACTGATCGCGATTTTTTCCATACTCTTGGGAAGCGCTATCCTGAACACAATGGAATCGTAGTGATTGCCTAGAAGAGGCCTAACCGGGCGTCAATCATTCACCGTCTCGAATGGTTCTTGAATCGCTTCAAACCGGAGGAAATTTCCGGGCGAGCATTTCAACTCAGGGATCAGGCGTGGATGGTTTACCCTCCGCTGACACCTTGAGAGGTCACCTCACCCAGCGGCCTTTGACGACGGGCAGGGTGCCTTGACCGACTTCGGTGTAGGACGTCGGGCCATTGGCACCTTCGAGGGCGACGCCCAAGGTGCGTTTCCAGACAGGGCTCATGCTTTCGCCGGTGTGGCAGCCCCAGCTCTTGCAATAGGCATTGCGGCTGAAAATGCCTGCTTTGATCCGGGGCAGGTCGTTTTCGTGGAGCCAGGCGGTGGAAGCGGCCATGATCTCGTTGCCATAGTCGAACATGAACGCGTAACGGTTCGAGTGACCGAAGAAATCGAAGGTCTCGACGGAACCGCGCGGGCGGGAATTGAGCTTCTGAATGAAATCCCCGGTGCCGTTGAACCAGACCAGCGTGGCCCGGCGTTTCGACGCCTGTTCGGCGATCCATTGGGTGTAAGGCTTGCCGTCCTCGCGGCCGCGGGTCTGGTAGCTTGGCTGATAGACCATCCAGACGATCGGAGCGTCCGAGCCATAGGCCTTGCGGATTTCCGCGATGCGGAGGGTGGAGGCACGGACGAAATTTGCCCACCAGCGGTCGTGCTGGTCGTCAGGGACGCGCAAGTTCTCCCATTTTCGCAAGGTCGGGCCGCCCGTGACGATGACGTGCTCCGCCTGGCTGTGAGCGACTGACAGGATGAAGGCGAAAGCGATGACGCGGGCGATGGTGGACATGATGATGAATGAATGCGAGGGACAGAAGTGTCCCTCCTCCTTATTCCGCCCCGGAGCCGTTGCGGACGATTTCGAAGAAACTCTGCGGCTCCAAAGCGGCACCGCCGATGAGGGCACCGTCGATGTCCGGGCAAGCCATGAGTTCGGTGGCGTTGCCGGGTTTCACACTGCCGCCGTATTGGATGCGGATCTTCGCGGCAGCGTCGGCCCCGTAAAGGTCGGCAATGACGGAGCGGACGAAGGCATGGGCGTCCTGGGCCTGCTGGGAAGTGGCGGTCACGCCGGTGCCGATCGCCCAGACGTGTTCGTAGGCGACGACGGTTTCGCCAAGATCCTTTTCGGAAACCTCCTTGAGACCGCCGGTGATCTGGGTGCGGAGAACACTTTCGAGTTTCCCACCTTCGCGCTCGGCGAGGGTTTCACCGATGCAGAAGATCGGTTTCAGGTTCGCCTCGCGGGCTTTCTTGATCTTGGCATTAATGACGGCATCCGTCTCACCGAAGATGGACCGGCGCTCGCTGTGGCCGAGGATCACATAGTGCACGAAAAACTCACGGAGCATGAGCACGCTGACTTCGCCGGTGTAGGCACCGGAGTCGTATTGCGAGCAGTTCTGCGCGGCGATCTGGATGGCGTGGGCGTTCTGACCGGCGTTGGCATTGTGGAGCAGGTCCGCAAGCTTCGGCAGTGAAATGAACGGCGGCGCGATCACGATTTCGCAGGGGTAGTTCTGTCCTTGGATTTTCGAGAGGAAACTTTTCACGAAGTCTTCCGTTTCGGAAGCTCCCTTGTTCATTTTCCAGTTGGCGGCGAAGATCGGCTTGCGGTTCATGATGGTGAGGGTGAGTGGATATGGATCGCGGGGAATCGATCAAGCGTCGGTGAGGGCGGCCACACCGGGAAGGACTTTTCCTTCGAGGAGTTCGAGTGAAGCTCCACCGCCAGTGGAAATGAAGGTCATTTGGTCGTCGAGACCGAATTGATTGACGGCGGTGACTGAGTCGCCACCGCCGACGATGGTAACCGCATCGCTCTTGGCCATGGCCTCAGCGATGGCGCGGGTGCCTTTGGCGAAGCTTTCGATTTCGAAAACGCCCATCGGCCCGTTCCAGATCATGGTCTTCGCTTTAGCGATTTCCGCGCAGAATTCTTCGATGGCGACGTCGCCAATATCGATGCCTTCCCAGCCGTCGGGAGTCTCGCCACCTTCACCGTAGATGCCGGTGACTTTCGTCTCGGCACCTTCCTTGAATTCCTGGGTGATCCGGGTATCGGCGGGGAGAAGGAATCGGACCCCTTTGGCCTCGGCTTTGGCGAGGATTTCGAGGGCGAGGTCGAGCTTGTCAGCCTCGACGCGACTGTTGCCAGTCTTGTAGCCTTGGGCCTTGCGGAAGGTGTTCGCCATGGCACCGCCGATGATGAAGGCATCGGCCTTTTCCATCAGCGCGGTGATGACTTGGATCTTGTCGGAAACCTTGGCGCCGCCCATGATGACGAGAAAGGGTTTCTCGGGAGCTTGGAGCTTGCCGTCGAGATATTCAAGTTCGCGGTCTAGCAGGAAACCGGAGGCGCTTTGTTTCACGAAATGGGTGACACCCTCGGTGGAGGCATGGGCGCGGTGGGCGGTGCCGAAGGCGTCGTTGACAAAAATCTCGGCTGAGCCGGCGAGCTTCCCGGCATAGTTGGAATCGTTCGCCTCTTCCTCCGGATAGAACCGGGTATTTTCTAACAGCATCACTTCACCCGGTTGGAGTGCGGCACGCAGAGCGGCCACTTCGTCACCGATACTATCAGGTGCGAGCTTCACCGGCTGGTCGAGGATTTCTGATAGAGCGGCGGCGACCGGGGCCAAGGAAAACTTCGATTCGAAACCGCCCTTCGGACGACCGAGGTGGGAACACAGGACCAGCTTGGCGCCGCCGGCAATCAAATGACGGATAGAAGGGATGGCACCTTGGATCCGGGTGTCATCGGTGATGACTCCATCCTTGAGCGGCACATTGAAGTCCGCACGCATGAGAACCTCTTTGGAAGACACATCGAGATCGCGAATCGAAAGTTTGGGCATGAGGCGGGAATCCCGTCTTAGAGCAGGGCCGATGTCAAGCGATGCGTTGCCCGGGAAGCCGGGTGAGGTGGTTTTTCACTGTGGCATGGGATCGACCCGGAAATGCTCGTGCTGTCGGCGTAGCAGGAAATTCTCCTGACCGCTGATCCTCTCATCGCCAGTGGAGGAATTCACCGCACGGGACGACCATTCAAGGGCCTTTTCGCGATGCCCTTGGGCAAACTGGATTTCCGCCATCGTGTCGAGATAGGAGGATTCGTCCGGTTTCAGGGCCAGCGCCCTGCCGAGATATTCTTCCGCCTGATCCAAGTTCCGCAACGCCCGCGCGGCAAGCCAGGCGGTGGTGTTGAGCGTATTGCTGGAGCCCGGAAAATCTTTCAACACCCGGTTCATGCGGTCCCACGATGTCTTGAACCACGCGTCATGCTCCTTGATGAGCCCCACCTTGCGGAGGGAGGGGAAGAAATAGTCCGCAAGCATTCCGTCACCGGGGAACATCTGATAGCAATGCTCCAGCAGGGCCATGGAACCGGCACGGTCCGTTTTCAAATCTGCCAGCGCCCTGGCCAAATCCGACTGGAGCCTTAACTTGAGCTTTTCCGTCGGCCCTAACAAATCAGCGGAAACCGAAGCTTCCATGTGCGCCTTCACCTCGAAAACGGCGGCGGCTTCCTTCCACGTACCGCTTTCCAAGAGTCGCGTGCCATATTCCTCCATTGCCGCCACATACTCCCCGCCCGCTGTGGGCTCCTCTTGTCTAACTGCCTTTGCAAACCACTCCGCCGCTCGGACATAGTCGTCACCGATCTGATAGCCAACCGCGATGTGGTAAGCATCATGTCCAAGGGCGAGCTTATCCACCCACTCATCTTGAACCGCAGCCTCCTCACCCCGGCCGGCCTTGCGGAGGCAGGCGGCGGCGCTCGCGTGGATGGCCGGGCTTGGATCGAGTTTGAATTTCGAAACCCGCGCGATCTGATCGAGGAAAAATGTCGCCGCCTCATCCCAGCGACCGGCGATCGTCAGCTCTGAAATGCAGGAGTCCGTAAAAAAGTCGTCCCTCTCCTTCTCCGGGTAGAGATCCCACAATTTCAAGGTGGTCGTGACATCGGGAGTGATCGAAGCTGCCTGATAGAGCTTTTCGAGCAGCGCTTTGCGCGCGTTCTCCGGTGCGGCATCGATGGCTTTCCAACCCAAGGCGAGCCATTTTTCGCGCAGAGAAAGCGGATCGGTTCCCATTCCGCTGAAGGCGAGCAAGGCGTCGAAACGATCCACCTTGGTGGCCTTGGGATCCAGATCCGCGAGCCAGGCCCACAGGGCATTGATTTCCTCATCCTCACCGAATACGGCGGCGAGCAGATCGTCCCAGCGATCACCATCTTGGCCGGCCCACTCGTAGCTAACACGCTTGGCCATGTCAGGAGCTCCGCTGAATGTCCTCCGGTTTCCGAAAATCACTCCCAACAAATCCGTGAACGTCTTTTCGTCCTTCTGGGCCAACTTCAACAGCGGCTTCATGAAAGCGGCCTCGAACTGCTCGGACATGCCGCGCCGATCCATGAAGCCCGCCATCAGGATTAGGTCGCTGAAAGAGGCCGGCGCGGGTCCGTCCTCCTCGCCCTCTTCCTTGGTGATGCTGTTTGCCCGCTTTTCAACCCAACCGACGTAATCCGGATTCTGCGGATCGAGACCGAAGGACTTGAGAGCCTCAGGAATCCTCTCCAAGAGATCATAATAGCCGAAGCCAACGCTGGGGGCGATTTTTGCGTAGGCCTCCTCCGCCAATCCCGATTCACCCAGCAGAAACAGCGAGTTGATTGCCGCCCCGCGCGACTTGGGACTATTCGATGCCAGCGCCTTGACCAATGGCTCCAAGTCCGTCGCCTGCAGTTTTTTCCCCTTCCAGCGTTTCATGGCGAGCTCGGTGTAGGGTTTGTAGATCTCCGAACCATCGAGATTGGTGAGGTTTCCACGCATCCACGGGAGAGGATCTCCCAGCAGCACCGACATGGCGGCGGAAATCCGGGTTTCACCAGCGGCGATCGCGGCATCCCGTGCAGCCTCGATGTTACCGGACGCCCGGTAAAGCGCGAGCTGCCAGGCGTCGGAATTCGCCCCTTTGAGCGTTTTCGCGCGCACCAGTTCGGCATCGAGGGTCCCTTGGCTTCGGTGGAAATCCGCCAAGGCCATCAATCCGGACGAATCGGCCGGAGCCATTTCAAGGTATTCGCGGGCTCCGTCCGGATCCCCTTTCAGCAGACTTTCTCGCGCCGCCAGCACCGCCACTTCGTCCATCGAACCCTGGACCCGTTTGAGCAGCTGGGGATTTTTCTCACTGGCGAAAAGCTTGAGAATCTGTCGCCAAGCGCGCTTCCGGTGCATCTGCTCAAGAAGAGACTGCTTTTCGTCGGTGGAAGCCTTGGCATAACGCTCCACCAGCCGCATGACCTCGGGATCGGTGTCCGGGGTTAGGTGCAATTCGATTTTCCGGATCAACTCACGAGCACGGTAAGCGGTCTCGGGATCACCTGTGCTCGCCGCCGCTTCGAGATCGGGAAGGGCCGCATCGCCGATCTCCCAGATTTTTTTCGTCGCATTCTCACGGACGCCGAATTTGTCGTTCGACAATTCCTGCACCCACTCCGCTACGGATTTCCGAGGGACCTTTAGGCCTGAATCCACTATGGATTCGGGAGCGGCAGCCGCCATCCATCCCCATGCGGACAGGCCTGTGACCACCAAAACGCTCTGAAATTTCATCTGGTGGGAAACGTTCCTGATTTCAGGAAAAAATCAATGCCATACAAATTCAGGCCGCAAAACTTTCGCCGCACGAGCAGGTCACCACCGCATTCGGGTTGCTCACCTTGAAGCCACCCTGCTGGAGATCGTCGGAAAAATCGAGCTCGCTGCCACTCACGAACAAGGCGCTTTTCGGGTCGATCA
Source organism: Verrucomicrobiales bacterium (assembly GCA_038319595.1). GTDB lineage: Bacteria > Verrucomicrobiota > Verrucomicrobiia > Verrucomicrobiales > Akkermansiaceae > Luteolibacter. The sequence goes on along the minus strand of JBBQDJ010000177.1, from coordinate 159 downwards.
CCACATTCACGCCATTGCTTGGAACGAGAATGTCGCGATCGCGCGGACCATCGACGAGATCCATTTTGTATTGCAGGCCCGAGCAACCACCGCCCACCACCGCGATCCGCAGCGCCCCCTCTGGCCGGCCTTGCCGATCCAGCAGGCTGCGCAGATGGG
>JBBQDJ010000176.1:0-7657 GCA_038319595.1 Verrucomicrobiales bacterium | reverse complement strand
GCCGCGGGTGAGTTCGCAGACGTCCGGGTTCTTCTTCTGCGGCATCAGCGAGGAGCCGGTGGTGTGAGCGTCTGATAGAGAGGCGAACGCGAACTCGGCGGTGCACCACAGGATCAGGTCCTCGCTGAGGCGCGAGAGGTGAACGCCGCAGAGCGAGATGACAAATAACAGCTCGGCGATGTAGTCGCGGTCGGCGATGGCATCCATCGAGTTGTGAGTGACCCCATCGAAGCCGAGTTCCGCCGCGATGGCACGGCGGTCGAGGTTGATGGTGGAACCGGCGAGCGCGCCGGAGCCGAGCGGGGAAATGTTGAGGCGCTTGCGGCAATCGGTTAGGCGGGATTTGTCGCGCTCGAGCATTTCCACGTAGGCGAGGAAATGGTGACCGGCGGTGACCGGTTGGCCGCGTTGGAGGTGGGTGTAGCCGGGGATGACGGTGGCGGCGTATTTTTCCGCACGGTCTAGCAGGGCCTTTTGCAGGCCGGTGATGGCGGTGAGCAGGCCGTCGATTTCGGTGCGAGCGTAGAGCCGGGTATCGGTGGCGACCTGGTCGTTGCGCGAACGGGCGGTGTGAAGCTTCGCGCCCGCCGCGCCGATGCGCTTGGTGAGCTCGGCCTCGATGTTCATGTGGATGTCCTCGAGCGAGGTCTTGAACTCGAATTTTCCGCCCTCGATGTCGGCGAGGATTTCCATCAGGCCGTTTTCGATCTGGGAAAATTCCTCAGCCGTGAGCAGCCCGGCTACCCGTTGCGCGCGGGCATGGGCGATCGAGCCGGCGATGTCGTGCGGAAACAGCCGCCAGTCATACGAAATGGATTCGCCGAACTGTTGGACGAGTGACGAAGTATCTTTTGAGAAGCGGCCTTTCCACATGGTGGTGAGATTCAGTGAGTGGGATTTACCGCAAACGAATGTGCGACGCGCCGATTTGAAACGGAACAGGCACTGATGAAACGAGAAAAATCCGCCGATTTCCGATTTCCTGCGAAACAAGGGTTTGCAATCTCGCTGCGCCATCGGGTTAATCCAAACCGGTTGTCATTCTTGATTCCTTCTTGAACGATCCCCTCAAACTCGAAACCAATTCAGAACATGTCCAAAATCGTCCCTATGATCAGCTCCGGCACCACCGGCCCCCTCGGTGTTCTTCACCTGCCACGCCTCTGGCTCAAGGCCTCGCTCGGCGCGGCTGGCAAGCTCCACCCGGATTATCCGTCGTGCGGCCAAGGCTACGACCAGATGGTTCTCGACGGCCTCGGCCTCGACAAAGCCGCATTTGAGAGCTTCATCGCCACCAAACCGACGTATCCGCAGTGCGAAGCCTGGGTGCTTGCCCAGTCCGGTGGCTCACTGGATGCCGCCGCAGTCGCGAAACTGAACGCCGCCATCACCGGCTACATCCACGCCGACGAAACGCGCACTTCCATCCTCGGAGCCAGCGGCATCCCGGACGAAGGGAAAATCCGCGACGCGGTCAACCTCAACAACCTCGACGATTGGCTCGTATTCCATCAGGAAGTCCTCGCCTGAGGATTTCGACTGATTCAAAAACGCCACCCCGCGCAAATTCATCCGACGCGCGAGGGTGGCGAATCCGACAGGCCGATCACGCGGCTTCACGGAAATTTCATCATTTGGTTCTTTTATCCCTTCGTTAGAACCAGCAAGTTTTGTCCAATGTTCCGAAAAGCGGCATGGGTGTTGATGTTGGGTTCTCCTCTCGCGACTGCGGCGGACGAGGCTGCACCGCCGCCGGTTGCAGCGGCAAAAGTCGATTTTGCAGGTGGTTTTCAAAAGCTGATCCAGCTCGGCCTACCCGCGCTCGACGGTGCGGAATGGACCACCGCCGGCGACGAATCCCGCGAGATGGAAGACTACGACCTCCGGGAAATTTTCGATGGATTGAAGGGCAAGGGTTGGAAACTCCTGGCGAATGGCAAGCCGGCATTTCTCTCGCTCGGAGGCGTTGAGACCAAGGAATTCACCGCCAGTGAGGGCGGCGGAAGTGGTGGTGGACTGTTGAGCGCATTGTTCGGCGGCGGGTCGAAAAAACCAAAAGCCGTTGATCTGGTCGCCGATGCCAACAAGCTCATCGCCTCCCTCGAAGACCCCGAAAAGAGCAAGGAATACCGCGATGGACTGGAGTATCGCGGGACCGCGTCGCTCGGCCGCTTGTTGCTATTTGCCACCCAGCTTCATCAGGCCGGTCACCCGGCGGAAGCGAACCGTCTGGCAAATGCCGTCTTCTCTCTCGGCGCGAATCCGGAAGCGGTGATCGACGGCGCCATCAACCGGCTCGCCGAACGCGATCTGGCCGTCGTGACGGAGGCCTTTTTCACCCGCAAGGATTGGTCCGCTTATGAGCGTGAGCTGAGAACCTTGGTCGAACGCTATCCTCGGGGCTGGGGAACGTTTCCTGCCGTGCAAATGCTGTTGCCCGCCGTGACAAAACGGGTCGCCGGAGGCATGCCCGCTAAGCCGGTGATCGACGGAGCCACCCTGAATCCTGAGGCCATCGCCGCGCTGGACGCCGCCTTGCAGGACACCCAGGGGGCGCCCGATGACGAGGCGGTCACTCGTTTCGCGAAGCAAAACGGCATCCCAACCGCAAATCTCACGCCCGATTTGCGCCTTCGAATCGCCGAGATGCTCTCTCAAAATGACGAGGGTCACTCCGGCGGGCCATGGTTGATCGAGACACCCCCCGGTGCGGAATCGAAGGACGCCTGGTCGCGGTTGAAACGGCTCGGATTTGACGCATTACCCGCGCTCGCCGCCGTGGCGACCGATGACACGCTGACATTTTCCCGCAACGCTTCCTCGAGTCGATCCAGCTACTCTAGCAGCCGTGAATCCGCAGCGGATCGGGCCCTGGCCGCCTACCAATCCATGGCTCGGCCGCTGACGCGCGGCGAGCTCGCCTGCCGCCTGCTCGCCTCCACCCTGCCGGGCCAGGACCATGCGGAAAGCGGTCCCCAAGCCCTCGCCGATAGCACCATGGAATTCTGGAAGGCCCACCGTGGGAAATCCAAACTCGAGCTGCTGCTTGTATTTCTAGCAGAAGGTGATCCTTCCCAAAAGCAAATGGCCGGCCAAACCCTTGCCGAAATGCCCGACGAAGCCGCGCACCTGGCCTTCGAGAAATATGTGCTCGAAAGTGAAAACCTGAGCTCGATGGTCAACTCGGTCACTCCCTATCTGAAACTCCGCAAAGCCGCCGCCAGGGAGTTTTTCACCCGCTTTTCCGCTGCTTTCAAAGCCCAGCTCGAAGGGGTCGATCTCGATCAAATCAGCGGCGGTTATCAGATCAAACAGGCGGGTGGCGTGGACAAGTATCTGAAAAAACTCTCGCTCTTCGTCAGCGGCGAATCGCCGCGCAAACTCGTCATCGAGCTGGCGAAGGCGGAAAAGCCAGACATCCGGCAGATCAGGTCTCTTGCCGGAACCGTGAAGGAAACCTCGCCGGATCAACTCGTTCCGCTTTATCTGGAAGGCGCTGTCATTGCCACCCGATTGGAAACCCGAGATGCATTTCTATCAGCACTCACCATCGCGACTTACAGGTATCGGTCGGAGGGCGAAGCGGATCAGAAGGAAACGCCCGTCCCGTCCGCGCAGATTCCTCACTGGATCACCCTGCTGGGAGATGAACGCCCTACTGCCGGGGGAATCCAAATCCGGGTTCTCGCCGCTGGTCTGCTAGAACAGTTTCACAGCCCGACGACAATCGAGGTGCTTTACGCAATCAATCATTTCGACCCGGCTGCCTACTCGGACCTCACTCTGGCGCGTGCCAAGGACCGTGTCGCGGGCAAACCGCCAACGCCCTTACCTGATCCAGACAAAGTGACTCCCGCGCATTTGAACGAACTGTTGAAACAACTCGCTGCCACGAAACCCGAAGCCGTGCATGACTTGGTAAATTCATGGCCGATCGAAGATCGGCTCGCGTTCCAGAAGTGGCAGAACGATCCGGAACATGCCGAAAAACTCCCGGCCAGCGTGATTGCCGCCCGCAAGCTTCTAATCACTCCCGTTGAATCCCCCGGCGATCCTCCCGTCGCCCAAACGACCGCGATTCTTCAAACACTCGAATTAAAGCCCGGAGCGAAGATCGATTACGGACTCTTGACGAAAATCGCGGGAGATCTCGCCTTGGCGGCTAAAAAACAATCCGGTCTCGCCGTCAATTTCACTTCTTCACCGCTTAATACCGGGTTCATAGTTCAAGCCTTCCATCTCTTCGACTCCCCCCACAAAGTTAGAGAATATTACAGCCAAGGGATAAGAGAGATGGCTTCCGAATTTGAGGATTCCAATACCCAAGCGGCGGTCGGGATCGACTGGGATACGGAGGGCAGTGGGAACCGAGCCATTTGGAAGGTCAATGGTCAAACCGTCGTCTCACCTGAAGCTGGCGTCCTTGAAAAACTCCGCGAATACCTAGCCACGCTCGACCGACCTGAAACGAAAGAGTTCCTCGTCACCCTCTCCGTCCTCCACCGGGTCGACCTTGAGAAGCTCCAAAAGCTCCAGCAATCCGACGACGAAGATCCCGATGCTTCGGATGAATGATCCCAACCTATTTCCCCACCATCAACACCATGTCCACACTTCCATCCGCCCCCGAACCCGCCGCACAGTGGGAAAAAATCCAGGATACCGTCGCCTCGATCCGCCGGGAGACCGCCCGCGTGATCGTTGGCCAGGATGAGATTGTCGAACAACTCCTCACCTCGCTGCTGTGCAAGGGACACTGTCTGTTAGTCGGCGTGCCCGGACTGGCGAAGACCTTGCTCGTTTCCACGCTCGGCCAGATCCTCGGACTGAAATTCCAGCGCATCCAGTTCACGCCGGACCTGATGCCCACCGACATCGTGGGCTCTGAAATTTTACAGAACTCCGCCGATGGCAATCGCGATTTCCAGTTCGTTCCAGGACCGGTGTTCGCGAATCTGTTATTGGCCGACGAAATCAATCGCACGCCGCCGAAAACTCAGGCAGCCTTGTTAGAAGCGATGCAGGAAAAGCAGGTCACCGTCAACGGCAAGACCCGCCACTTGGAAGAGCCCTTCATCGTCTTCGCCACCCAGAACCCGATCGAGCACGAAGGCACCTATCCGCTGCCGGAAGCCCAGCTCGACCGCTTCTTTTTCCAACTCAACATCGGCTATCCTTCGTTCGACGAGGAAGCGCAAATCGTCCGCCGCACCACCGGCCGCGAAATAGTGAGGCCATCCCCGTTGCTGGATGCCGCCGGCGTGCTCGCGCTGCAGGACGCCACCCACGACGTGCCGCTGCCAGAACCGGTCATCCAAGAAATCCTCAAGCTCGTCCACTCGACGCGCCCGGATTCGCCGCACGCCACGGCGGACGTAAAGAACTATGTTGCCTACGGAGCCGGACCGCGCGCCTCGCAATGCCTCGCCCGCGCCGCCCGCGGGCTGGCACTGCTGCGCGGCCAAGCCTCCGCCTCGGTCGAGGAAGTCCGCGCGGTAGCCCTGCCCGTGCTGCGCCACCGCGTGATTGCCAATTACAACGCCACCGGCGAGGGCATCACCATAGATCAAATCGTCTCAAAGCTCATCGGCAAGGCTTGATCGTTGAAAAGACAACAGCAGTCCGCCTCTTATCTCTTTCTATCAACCATCCACTCTCAACCATCCACTCTCTTTGCCCCCCGCCTATAAATACCTAAAGCCCGAGGACATCCGTCGGCTCAAGAACTACGAATTCGGCGCCAAGGCGATGGTCGAGGGCTATCTATCAGGTCGTCATCGCTCGAAACAGCGTGGTGCGTCGATCGAGTTCCACGAGTTTCGGCAATACGTCCCCGGCGACGACCTCGCCCGTGTCGATTGGCGCGTCTATGCCCGCAATGACAAATTATTTCTCCGCACCTTCGAGCAGGAAACCAATCTCGAATGCCACATCTTTCTCGATGCCTCGGCCTCCATGGCATTCCCTGAAAACGCAGACCGGCTTAGCAAACTCGAATACGCTTCGTTTTTCGCCGCCTGCCTGTCGTGGTTGGTCACTTCCAAAAATGACCGTGTTTCTCTAACTGTTTTTGACAAGGGCATCCGCAAGCACATTCCACCTGGCTCCACGCGCCGCCATCTCCACGATCTGATGACCACGCTGGAAACGACAGAGCCCGGCTCCCCGACCGATCTGGCAGATGCGCTGCACCGCGCCCACCCGCTGCTCAAACGCCGTGGCACGCTGGTCATTCTATCCGATCTCTTCACCGATCCCGCCCGCCTTTTCACCGCGCTCAATCCCTACCTGCATCGCGGCTTCCGCGTCCACCTGTTCCACATCCTCGATCCCGCCGAACTCGACCTCGAAAATCGCGGGCTATCGCGCTTTGTGGACATGGAAAATGACTCCCACCTCACCGTCCATCCACAGGCGCTGCGGGAGGCATGGAAACAGGAAATCCTTTCGCACAGCCGCGCCTTGCGCGCGCTCGCCGCCGGACGCCAGGTCGATTACGCACACGCCCCGACCCACGAAAGCTACTTCTCGCTCTTTGACCGATTCCGCGATTCATGAGCTTATTTTTCCAACAACCGTGGCTACTCCCGCTGCTCGCACTGGCGGGCCTGCCGCTGCTTGTCCATCTGCTATCACGCACGCGCCCGCCGGTTTATCGCTTCTCGAATCTGGAATTCCTCCAGCGTGTCGTCCGTCGCACAGCACGCTTCCGCAAACCGAAGGATTGGCTTCTGTTAGCGATGCGCACGCTCGCCATCGCCGCGCTCGCCGCCGCGTTTCTCGGGCCGCTCTTGCTTTCGAAAAACGGCATGTTGCCCGGTGAAAAACGCACCGTCATTTTGTTAGTGGATCGCTCCGCCTCAATGGCTGCTCGCGATGGAGCCGCCACCCGCTTCGAGGCCGCGGTGTTGGCCGCACGCGAAGCGCTCGACAGTCTGCGCCCGGATGACGCCAACCTGGTTTGGATCGATGCCACACCCACCGCAATTTTTCCCGAGCCCGCGCCTAACAAAACCTTCCTCGCCGAATCCTTGGAACAAGCCGGCGCCCGCCCCGAGGCCGGCGCACTCGCCCGCGCTTGGGAACTGGCGCTCCGCCAGTGTGCGGTCGGCACCGGACGCAAAGAGCTGGTGGTGGTTTCGGATTTCCAATCGAGCGCTTGGAAGAATTTCGACGCCACGGTTCCTGCCGATGTCAACGTGCGCGCCATTTCGGTGGCCCAAGGCGACTCCCCGAACGTCGCGGTTTCCTCGCTGGTCGCCTCGCCTGCGGAACCGGTCGCCGGACAGGAAACCACCGTGCTCTGCCGCGTTTCTAACTTTTCAGGCGAAGCCCGCCGCACCACGCTCTCACTCGACGCCGGTGGCTCGAATCAATCGCGTCCGGTCGAACTGCCCGCCTGGGGAACCGCTGAAGCCGCGTTCACCGTGCGCTGCCCCACAGCGGGGTTGCTCACTCTCAGCGCCGCGCTGGAAGACGATGCGTTTCCTGGCGACGATCACTGCCACGCGGTGCAGCGCGTCCGAGAGACGCTGCGCATGGCCGTCGCCGCGCCAACTACATCGCCCGAAACGAAAACCGCGCGCTTGTTGGCGGATGCACTGCCGTGGCTCGATGTGATCGACTGCCCGGACCCCACCAACCCGCCGCCCTGCGA
>JBBQDJ010000175.1:0-7680 GCA_038319595.1 Verrucomicrobiales bacterium | reverse complement strand
GGGGGGGAGGAAGGGTGGTGAATTTGGCGGGCGATGGGAATCTGGAAGCGATAGGGAGATCAGAAAATATTTAATTAACCTAAATTAACTATCTGCCTTTTGTTGAGACAAGTTCGATTACTAACATAGATCACTTGTCTTTGTATTACGTGATCACGTATAGATCGGAATAGTGAAAAGTCTTGTCAGCGGGCTAGAGAAAAGTGAAGAGTGCGGCGTTGTCCCCCCGCAATGATTTCCAATCCCACATGTCTACCCACGATGGTTCGTTTGACCATGGCTTGCCTGTCGGCCTGCCTCGTTGCATCGGTGCGGGGGCAGAATTATTCTCCCATCGTGGATGATCGGGTGCAGACCGACGTCGAGGAAATTCCTGTCATTTTCAACGAGGTGGAACGGCGCGGAGGCTTGGAATTAGGCGCAGTGATTTCCGCCGCTTACGACAGCAATATTTTTCTCAGCAGGAACAATCCGGATTCGGACCTGGTGACGCGCATCGGTCCTGCGATCGCTTATACACAGGGCGATCCTAAAGAGGGCGAAGGTGGCTTCATCAAGTTTGCCTATCAGCCGACGGGTGTGATCTATGCAGAGCATGGTGATGACAACCGGATCGACCAACAAGCTGCCCTCACTGCCGGGTGGCGCGGGAAAGCGACGAGCCTGACCTATATCGGTGCTGCTAGAAAACTCGGGGATGCGACTGCGGATACGGGGCGGCAAACTGACCGGGTTGAAATTGAAAATGAGATCCTTGCCGCTTGGGTTCCTCGCGAGAAGATCACTGTCGAGCTGGCGGCGGGCAATCTGAAGTCGGAATATTCGGATCCTACCTTGTATGATTCCAACGAAGCCTATGCCAGACTTGGTTTGCGTTACGCCTATTCGCCGAAGACCGAGCTCGGCATCGCCTATCAGGTTGGAAGCCTGCGCGTGGATGGTGGCAGCGATCAAACGCTCCAGCAAATCACTGCAAGCCTCCTGTGGCAACCGCGGGAGAAGATCAAGATCGCGCTTCAGGTCGGTGCCGAACAGCGCAAGTCGGAGGATGGTACCGAGGTGAATCCCGTGCTGGAAAGCCGGATCGAATGGGCTCCGCGCAAGGGAACGGAATTGTATCTTGCCGGCTATCAGCGCCAGGATGCGTCGGCCTACTATGCCGGTCAGGATTACAACACGCTCGGTGCGACCGCTGGTATCTCCCAGCGCCTCGGTGGAAACTGGACCGCACGTCTCGAAGGCGGACGCGAGAAGGTCACCTACAGCCGTGTGTCAGGCTCCGGTTCGAGCGGTCGCAAGGATACGATCTGGTTTGTAAAGCCGGCATTGGAATACAAGTTCACCGATGCGTTGGATGTTTCGATTTTTTACCGGGTTTCCGATGACAGTTCGAACGCCAAGAATTTCGGATATAGTCAGCAATTGGCCGGGATTGAGCTTACCTATAAATTTTAACCGTATTATCGACTCATGAATTTCAAACGACTTGCACTGGTGATGACCTTCCTCGGAAGCTTGTTGCCAAACCTCGCGATCGCCCAAGGCGCCCGCTCGTCCGGTGTCATCGGGCGCATGGATAACGTGGAAATCCGAGTTTTCCGCGAAGATGACCTCACCACGCGCGGCCAGCTTTCTGCCGACGGCACGATTTCGATGCCGTTGATCGGTTCCGTGCGCCTTGTGGGACTGACCACCGATCAAGCCGCCGCCGCTGTCACCCGCAAGCTGGCCGATGGCTACTTGGTGAAACCGGAAGTCAGCGTTTCCATCGAGGCGCGGATCCGGAAGACCGTGACCGTTCTCGGACAAGCCCAGCGCCCCGGCGTTTTCGAACTGCCCGCCAACCGGCAGTTGACCTTGGTCGAAGCCATCGGAATGGCGGGCGGTGTCACCCGCATCGCCAATTCGAAGAAAATCACCCTCAAGCATTCCGGCGGCGACGTTCAAGTTCTCAACCTGTCGGACATCACCAAGGGCGCCGGATCGGATATCCCGCTGCGCGATGGTGACGTGATCACGATCCCGGAAAGCCTTTTCTAACTTTTATTTGCCCCCTCCATTCCGATGTCACTTTCCAATCCTAAAGAGAACCCGATTTCCGCGCGGACGTCGCAGTTGGCCGCGCCGGTCACTGCGGATCCGACGTATTTTCTGCCGAAGGTCGAGCCGGGACGTTTGTTAGGCGTGTTACTCCGTCGCGGTTGGATCGTGGTGCTGTTGGCCATCCTCGGCGCGTTCGCTTTGTATTCCATCGCTGCCAAGCTTCCCAAGATCTACCGCGCCACAGGCTCCGTCTATGTGAGCACCCAGGCTCCGGTGATTTTGGACATCCGCGCCGTTTCTCCCGAAGAAACCCGCGACCTCGAGCAAATGCGCTCCGTCGAGCAAGGCCTGAGCGCCACGACTCTGCTCCTTCGGGTCATTCAGGCAAACCATCTTGCCGATGATCCTTCCTTTGCGCCCAAGGGGACCAGTGAGGAATCCCTGCTGCGCGAATTCGCCGGTCGGGTGAAGGTCGAACTCAGTCGTGGCACTCGGATCATCGTGATCCAGGTGGACGACACCGATCCGGCCCGTGCCAAGCGCTTGGTCGAGTCGCTCGTCAGCGAGTATGAAAAGTGGACCAGCGAGCGGCAACAGGCGATCACGTTGCAGGCCAGCCAAGGATTGGCGCGTGAGGAAGAGCGCCTGCGTCAGCGGATGGAAGTCTCCGCCCGCGGGTTACAGGAATTCCGCCAAGCCCATCCGGTGCCAGGACTTGAGGGAACGGGTAGCGGCAGCCCGGTCCGCGAATCACTTGAAACCCTGAGTGCGCAACTCACCCAAGCGACCGCCGCGCGACTCCGGCTGGAAGCGGAATTCGAGGCTTACGCGAAATTTGATTCTTCGAAACCCGAGGCGCTCGCCGGATTGGAAACCTCCGAGCGCGGCACTGAAGTGCTTTCCCAAGTGCGTGCGATCCAACAGAAAGAGGCGGAGTTTGGCCGGGTCAAGGAACGCTATCTTTTCAAACACCCCGTTTACAAGGAAATCGCCAACGAGATCACCCTGATGAGAGCGACCCTCGCGGAAACCGTCCGCACGGCGGGTCAAAGCCTCGAACAACGCTACCGTGTTGCGAAGGACAGTGAGCTCAAGCTTTCCAGCGAGGTCGCCCAAGCCCGTGACAATGCCGTCGATGTCGAAGGGTTCCGCGAGCAATTCCGCAGCATGACCCGGGATGCCGAAGCTGACCGCACCTTGCACGACTCGGTGGCCCTCCGGCTTCGCGAAACCAGCATGATCGCCTCCGTTCCCGCTTCCGTTTTGCAATGGCAGGGGACTCCGCTGGTTCCCGAAAGAGCCCACAGCCCGCAGAAAATCGTCTATGCGGCGGTCGGTGCCTTCGCCGGATTCATCAGCGGGATCGTCCTCCTGATCGGCCTCGAACTGGGAGACCGCAAGGTCCGTGACCCCGCCGCCGCCGCCCGGGCCACCGGGGCTCCGCTGCTCGCGAGACTCCCACAAATCGAGCACTCCGGCGACGGTATGGTCCTTCTTTCAGATCCTTCATCGCCTGGAGCCGAGGCGTTCCGCCGCTTGCGCGCAATCCTGGCTCCACCGCCGGGCAGCACCACCGCGCGGACGGTTCTTTTCGCCAGCGCCAAGGCAGGGGAGGGGAAATCCTTCTGTGCCCTGAATTACGCCACCTCACTCGCGATGCAGGGTCACCGCACCCTCCTGCTGGATGCCGACCTGCGCCGCGCCGGCCTGAGCAGCCAACACCTGGCCGGCGACGCGGAAAATTCCGGTCTCGGCGGCTACCTGGCCGGGAAAATCGATCCGGCGGACGCCTGTTTCACCACCGCACTGCCGAATCTCTATCTGATGTCCTCTGGTCCCATCCGCAAGGACTCTGCCGAACTGCTGGCAGGCACCCGTTTCCCCTCGCTGCTCGAAGATGCTTACCGCTGGTTCGATCGCGTGGTCATCGACTCCTCGCCGGTTCTCTCGGTCAGTGACATGCTCGCCATCACCCGCTACGCCGATCGCACCTGCATGGTCGTCCGTGATCGTGGCAGCGACCGGCGGGAGCTCAAGCGCGCCGCCGAGTTGGTCCGCTCGGCGGGTGGAAACCTCGTCGGCTTCATCTGGAACGAAGCGGCCGATCATTTCCACGGTGCATCCTCGCCCGGTCCCGGCGTGTCGGTAAACCGTCCGGGAATTTCAAGTCCGCCGTCAGTTGGCGTGGCCTCTGCTTCCCCACAGGACGGTCTTTCGATCGTTACGTCTTTTGCCTAGTCTTGATCAAAAGCATCCACTACTCTCCCGCCGCCTCTCTCCTAGAAATATTGTTCCATCCCCCCCGATGGCGAATCCTGTTCCCCCACATCCCCCCGAAACTATGCATGCGACATCCCGCTTGGTAGCGGACGAACCTTCCCCCGTTCGTTCCTCCCAGCCCCCAATTGATACCCCCGAGTCCTTCACTCTCAGACACCGGCACCGCCCATGGGTTGCCCACCAGAAACTGGTGGCGATCAGTCTCATCGGCGATGCCGCCGTGGTCTTGATGGCCTTGATGCTGGCCTATGTCATCCGCTTCCAGACCGGGTTGCGCGAGATTGGCGTGGTGGATTCCGGCATCAGCGTTTCCGGTTATTGCGGCCACGTCCTGCTCGGCGGAGCCCTGCTGGTTTTCCTACTGGCGAATTACCGCCTGCACGATCCGCGGAACTTCCTGGCCGTCCGCAAAACCTTCGCCACCATCATCAAATCCTGCATCATCTGGGGCTTCAGCTTCCTCGCCATCGCATTGGTTTTTAAAATCGAGCCAGCCATCAGCCGGGTTTACTGCGCCGTGGGTGCATTCACCTCGATGATCGCCCTCTTGAGCTGGCGGTGGCTGCTTTACTGCATCCTGCGCCGCGATTCCTTCGCCAACACACTCCGTCAGAAGGCGGTGTTCATCGGCTGGAATGGTGAGTGTGACCGGGCGCTGAAACGTTTCGGCAACGGCCGTGCCAACCAGATTTCCGTCATGGGAGCCATCGCACCGCCGCGCTTCGCCTTCGAAGTGCTTCCTCCCGAAGAAGTGCCGGTCATGGGGTCCTACGAAGGGCTCCGCTCCATCCTCCGCTCGTCCGGTGCCGATCTGGTGATGGTCGTGGACGGCACGCTGGACCGCCACCAAATGCTGGAACTCGCCGAAACCTGCGGCCGCGAGTTCATCGATTTCAAAATCGTTCCTAGCTGCTTCCAGATTCTTGTTTCCGGCCTCCAGTTGGAAAGCATCCATGGCATGCCGGTCCTCGGCATCGGGAAAATGCCGTTGCACCATTTCTTCAACAATGCAGCGAAACGCAGCGTGGATATCGTCGGCAGCATCTTGGGAATGATCCTTCTCGCCCCGATCATGGCAGCATTCGCGGCCCTCGTCTATCTGGAGTCGCCCGGCAGCGTGATCTATCGCCAACGTCGGATCGGTCTCAACGGCCGCCCCTTCGACATCTACAAAATCCGCAGCATGAAGCTCGACGCCGAAGTCGCCGGCACCCCCGGTTGGACGGTGAAGGACGACCCGCGCCGCCTCAAGATCGGCGAACTCATGCGGGCTTGGAACATCGACGAACTTCCCCAGTTCTGGAATGTCCTTCGCGGCGACATGAGCCTCGTTGGCCCGCGCCCCGAGCGCCCGGAACTCATCGAGGGATTCAAAGAGAAAATCCCTCACTACAACGTCCGTCACAACATCAAGCCCGGCGTCACCGGCTGGGCCCAGGTCAACGGCCTGCGCGGTGACACCTGCCTGCGCGAGCGCGTGAAGTTCGATCTCGATTATATCGAAAACTGGAATTTCGTCCTCGATCTCCAGATCATGTTCATGACTCTCTACAAACGGAGTGGCGCATGCTAAGCGTGGCGTCCACCGAACGCATGTCAGAGAGTACCACCGAAGAATCCAGCCACCGCCGGAACCGCTCCATCCGCCTCGCGGTGGTCACCTCCTTCGTCTCGAAGTTCAGCACCATTCTGCTTCAACTGCTGGCCATCCCCATCGCCATCCGCGTCCTCGGCCAGGTGGAATACGGGATCTTCATGGTGGTGAACATTACGCTCAGCACCATGATCCTGTTGGAGGTCGGCATCGGCCCAGCCCTGACTCATGGCATGTCGCAGGCCATTTCCAACAAGGACGAAACGAAGCAGCGTGAGCTCGGCTCCACCGCGTTTTTCCTCATGGCGGGCATCTCCGCGCTCGCAGGGTTGATCCTCGGCACGATGTTGCTGACCGTCCCGCTGCCGACCCTCTTCGGTTCCGAGTTCATCGGCAGGGAAGACTCGCTGCGTCCCGCACTTTGGACTGGCCTCGGTATTTTTGTGATGCTCTTCATGGTCAATCTCACCGAGCGCATGCGCGAGGGACATCTCGAAGTCGCATCGAACAACCTCTGGGGAGCTGTTGGAAATCTCATGGCCGCCATCACCGTCGGAGTCGGCATCCGGTTTGTTCCGCAGGTTTGGTTTCTCGTCGTGGCCTTCAATGGCGCGCTGCTGCTCGCGAAAATCTGCAACACGGTCGCTCTGTGGCGCAAGCACCCGCTGGTCATCCCGTCGCTGAAATACGTCCGCCCCGCGATGGCCCGTCACTTGTTCTCGGATGGCATTGCGTTTTCCACCTGCTGCGTCGTCACCGGCGTCGTCGAATACAACTTCTGCGGTTGGATGGTCGGTCGCACAGACGGTCCCGCCGGGGTCGGGCTCTATGGGATTTTCATCACACTCACGGTCATGCAGCTCGGCTTCGTGGTCATGCTCAGCACCCCCACTTGGCCCGCCGTCGCCGAGGCACTTGCCCGCGGCGATCACGCATGGGCGCGGCAGGCGGCGAAACGGCTCTATCTATTCGGCGGCGGCTTCGCGCTGTGCTCCGCCCTCGGCCTCGTCCTCGTCGGCCCTTGGGTGCTGCCGCTGTGGCTGGGCAGCGAGTTTTCCAGCATCAGCCGTGTCCTGTTAGCCTGTTATGGGTTTTATTTCATCGCCCATGTCTGGCGGCATTTGAATCACGCCATGATGATCGGCACCGGCCAGGTCGGGAAATTGCTGCGTATCCAGCTCATCGAATCCGCCAGCGTCGCCCTGCTCGGCGCACTCGCCCTCCACTACGGCGGTGTCCAAGCCATGTTCGCCACCATGGGCCTCGTCATCCTCGCCCTGACCGGCACCTTCCTGCCGAAGCAGGTCGCACGGGTGCTGAACCGCCAAGGGTAGCCACGCGAGCACTGCCGGCGGTTCTTAATTTTTCGCAACCAGCAGCTTCACCAGGCCTAACAGACCAATTCCCAAAATCCATGTAACGACCTGATCTGGCGCAGCATGCTAGAAAATAAGGGGAATGGATCTCCGGTCCATTCTCTTCGGCCCTGTGACGAGAACAGAAGGGACCCTCCAGAAGAGACGAACCGCAGAGTCGCAAAGGCCGCTGAGGAAACGCAAAGGAAAAGGCAGAATCATTGAAGACAAAGGCTCAGACATCCTGCCCTACCAACGTGAGACCGAATGTTTACCACGCGGGCGGGGAAATCCGTTGACCCCAAAAACGGAGCGCTGGCTTTAGCCGGCATCTGCGAATGTGCGGAAGAAGCCGGCTAAAGCCAGCGCTCCGTTTCGGCTCATCCCGTCGTTCAAGGTCACCGCGTT
>JBBQDJ010000174.1:0-7689 GCA_038319595.1 Verrucomicrobiales bacterium | reverse complement strand
GGAGACAAACCCGACGATTCACCATGCTAGCCGCCATTTCCTTCTACGATGACCCATTGACGCTTTTCGCCATCGGTCTCACCCTGATGATCCTCTTTTTCTGGTACTTCGCGACCGACATTGAGAGAAGAAAGCGAAATGTCGGAACCGTCCTGCTCGTCGGCGTGACCGCCTTCTGCATCATGGCCACGGTGCCATTCAAGGAACGCCTCAAGGGCGGCATCGACATCGTCGGTGGATCCTCCTTCACCCTGCGCCTCCAACCACGCATCAACGAAGCAGGTCAAGCCCAGCCGATCACCAAGGACCAGGTCGACAAGGCCATTGCCATCATCGAAAAACGCCTGAATCCGGGTGGCAATCTCGACCTCCAGATTTCCCGCCAGGGCACCGATGGCATCCTCGTCCAGATGCCCGGCATCGAGGATAAGGAGTCCGATGAAATCCGCAAAAAGCTGGAGAAAGTGGCCAAACTTGAACTCCGCGAGGTCAGCCCGCGCAACGATGAACTCGGCCCGGACCGCAAAACCCTCGCCGAGCGGGTCACTAACAACATCGAAATCATCCCCGGCTACAAGGCGTTTCAACTCAAAGGCAAGGATCAGGACGGCAATGAATACACCCGGCCCATCCTTCTGAACCGCAAGGTCGCGATTTCAGGAGCGAATATCGCCAACGCCTTCCCTTCACCGAGCGAGCGCGACGCCGTCGGCGTGACCCTCGACAACGAGGGCACGAACAAGATGATCGCTCTCACCAGCAACATGCGGCTCGGGGTGGACCGCATCGCCATCGTTCTCGACGGCGAGGTGATCAGTGCGCCGACCGTTCAGGCACGCTTGGCGAAGGATTTCTCAATCTCCGGTCTCCACGAGGCCGGCGAGGTTCAGAATCTAGCCAATGCCCTTTTGAACCCACTCGAAAACCCGATGAAGGTGGATGAAATGCGGAAGGTCTCCCCCACCCTAGGCAAAGCGGTCGTAGAACAGGGCCTCGTCGCTGGTGGGTTGGCGCTGGCCATGACGTTCATCTTTGTGCTGATCTATTACCGCGTTTCCGGTTTCATCGCGATCATCGGTTTGATCGTCAACACCATCATGCTGTTCGGCGTGATGGCGATGTTCAGCTTCACCTTCTCCCTGCCCGGCATCGCCGGGATGATTCTAACCATCGGGATGGCGGTGGATGCAAACGTGCTGATTTACGAACGTCTGCGTGAGGAAATCCGCAATGGCAAGTCGCTCAAGAACGCCATCGAGGCGTCTTACGACAAGGCGTTCTCCGCCATTTTCGACTCCCACGTCACCTCGCTCCTCACCGCTGCGATCCTGTTCTGGTTCGGTGGTAGCGCGATCAAGGGATTCGCCATCACGCTGATCATCGGTGTCACCGCCTCCTTGTTCTCCGCCATCCTCGTGACCCGCGTCATCTTCCGCTGGGGCAATGATCTGGGCCTGCTCAAGAAACTGACCTTCCTCGACCTGATCAAATCCCATAGCTATGATTTCATGGGCAAGCGCCGAATCTGCATCACGCTGGCGGTCATCACCTTGGTCATTTCGCTCGGAGCTTTCGCCTTCCGTGGCGAGCGGGCGCTGGGCATCGACTTCACCGGTGGAACGCTCATCAAGTTCCAACTCGGCAAGGACATCAAGGTTCCGTTAGATGATGTGAAAAAAGTCGTGGAGTCCATGAAGCTCTCGAAGGCCGCCTATCCGCAGCAGGAAACCAACGTGACCACCGGCACGATGCTCACCATCCGCTGCGCCACCAAGGACGCACAATCCATCACCGAGAAACTCCGCGAGACGATTCCAGCGTTCGGAGAATTGAAGCAGGGATCCCCCGAGCACGTCGTGGCCGCGAGTCAGGACGAGGTTTCCGCCACCATCGGCGGAACCGCCATGTGGCAGTCACTCATCGCCATCGCGCTGGGTCTCATCGGCATCATGATCTACATGACCATTCGCTTCGAGTTCTCATTCGCATTGGCGGGCTTCATCGCGATTTTCCACGACATCATCATCTGCGTCGGTCTCGTCGTCCTGATGGGCGGCGAACTCTCACAGATCCACGTCGGTGCGGTCCTCACGATCGCCGGTTACTCGATCAGTGACACCATCATCGTCTTCGACCGCGTCCGCGAAATGCTGCTAATCCGCAACGACTCTGAAGAGAAAATCCTCAATGAAGCGGTCAACGCCACCTTGTCACGAACCTTGCTCACCTCGGGTGCCACGCTCATCAGTGTCGCCATCCTCGCGATCGTCGGTGGTTCGGCACTGCGCGATTTCGGTGTCATCATCTTCATCGGAATCATCGTCGGCACGTTCTCCTCGATCTTCATCGCATCGCCGGTGGTGCTGTGGTGGAGCAACCGCAAGGGTGGCAACATCCGGGAAGCGGTCCTCGCGACGACCGCCAAGGCCGAGTCGATGTCCGCAGCTCCCTGAGCCCAAAGAAACGGGCGGCGGAATCACCCGTCGCCCGCTGTTTCTGCGTTGGAAAGTTAGAAAGCCTATTTCGCTTCTTGTCTGGGTGCTGGAGGTTCGACCTCTTCGGGGGTAATCCGGTGATCGCCGTTTTTATCCAGACCTTCAAAACGGTCCTCCTGCTCATCCTCTGTTAGTTCTTTGTTACCCGGCCCGACGCGGAACTCCTCGAATGAGAGCGCACCATCGGCATTGGCATCGAGCTTTTGGATCATTTTCTCCATCCGCCGCGGATCCCCCCCTTCACCGGGACCACCTTCAGGATGCTTGCCTTGTTTGCCCTGAGGCCGCTTTAAGGGCTGTTCCGGCTTATCCTTCGGGGTGATCAGACCGTCGCCATCGGTATCGAGACGCTTGAAAACTTCGGCGGCCTTGTCAGGCGGGAGCTTCTTGAAGAAATCACCCTCCTTGAATTCCGAAAGACTGATGCCACCGCTCTTGTCGAGATCCAGCTCCCACAATCGCTTCTTGGGCTGGCCATCATACTGCCTGTTGAAATGCATGAGTTCGTCACGGCTGAGTTTGACGTCGCCATCCTTATCAAGGCGTTGGAAAATATTCCCGCGCATTTCCTCGGGAAGGTTGAGGATCCGGGGCATCGCATCGAATTCCGCCCGCGAAATGAAGCCGTCATGATCCGCGTCCGCATTTTTCCAAGCCTCGATGGAAGGGCGCTGCGGTTCGCGATGTTCGCCTTCTCCGCGGCCGGGTGGACCCTCTGCAGGAGCCTTTGGTTGGGCCAGACAAACGGTAGGCAAGAGCATTCCCGCGACAAGAAAGGAAACAGGGATTGTTTTCATGGGCAATTGACGCTTTTTTAGCCGCGTTCCGAAACGCTGACCACCGAAGAAACTCCGGCTTGCTGGAAAAGTTTCGTGTGGCGTTTTTGAAATCTGCCTCTCCAATCACCCTTCCACCATGCACATCCGCGACATCCTCAGCGACTCGAAACCCTCCTTGTCCTTCGAGTTCTTCCCTCCCCGTTCCGCCCCCGCATGGGAGGAACTCTATCAGGCCATCCGCGAGTTGGAGGCGCTGCAGCCGACATTCGTTTCCGTCACCTACGGCGCGGGCGGCGGGACCCGGGAACTCACGCATGATCTTGTCGAACGGATCAAGCAAACGACCTCCATTCCGCCGGTGCCGCATCTGACCTGCGTCGGCCACACCGAGAAGGAAGTGGCGGAGATTCTCGAACGCTACGCGAAAGCCGGAGTCAGCAACATCCTGGCGCTGCGCGGCGACCCGCCGCGAGACCAACCGAACTATGACTGGAGCCAGGGGGATTTCCGCCATGCAGCAGATCTGGTCGCGTTCATCCGTCGGTTCAACGACTCCGGAGCACATCCCGACCCACGAGGCTTCGGCATCGGCGTGGCAGGATTTCCTGAAGGCCATCCAACCACACCTAACCGCGTGGATGAATTGGATTTCCTGAAGGCCAAGGTCGATGCAGGCGCCGACTACATCTGCACGCAGTTGTTTTTCGACAATCATGACTTCTTCGATTTCCGGGACCGCTGCGCGCTTTCCGGTATCCACATCCCCATCATCGCCGGCGTGATGCCCGTCACCTCGCTTCAAGGAATGAAGCGCATGGCAGAGCTCGCTGCCGGCGCGCGCTATCCCGCCAAGTTGCTACGCGCCTTGGAACGGGCGAAGACGAGCCCCGAGGCAGTCGAGCGGGTGGGCATCCACTATGCGGCGGAACAATGCGCCGGCCTGCTTGACGAAGGCGTCGACGGGATCCACTTCTACACGCTCAACAAGAGCCACGCGACCCGCGAGATCTATAACAGCCTGGGTCTTGCCGCCGGAGCCTGATCTAACGGCGCCCTTGCTGATAGATATCCTCCGCCTGCCTCAGCGTGATCTCATACAGACCGCCCTCGATGGGAACCATCAGTGGCACCCGGCCCGTAGTGACATCCAGAGGAAATTGCGCGACCAGCTTCGGAGCACGTTCGAAAACGTCGGCGGGAAGCGTAATTTTGAACATGCCCTTGTAATAAAGTGCCCTCGAAATCCGCTCGGCGGCCACCGCTTCGGTCCGGCGTTTCTCATCGTTGAGACCTAGGCGCGTGAACAGCGAATCATTGGATTTGATCTTGCCGCTCTCATTTTGATCCTTCCCTGCGGCCAATGCCGCATGCTTCAAGGTGAACTCGGAGTCCACGCTTTGCTCCATTGAATCGAGATCGGTATCCTCGCCGTTGAAAATGGGAACCCCTCCCGGGGTGGTGCCCTTCCCCCCCCCCGAAGTCGTTTCCTCCACAGTCGGCAGCCTGACGGTCAGATTACCTTCGAGCGTTGTCAGGTCGTCCGATTTCAAACTAACATTGGTCAACTCCATGCCTCCTCCGAAGGTCTTCAAATGGAACGAACCTTCCCGGAAATCGATGCGGTGATAGTTCCGCGCGTAGTCCACTACGGACAGTGCTTTCAAAAGATGGATTCGCTCACGCAGGGAAATGATATCCTGAGATCCGAGCGTGACCGCGCCATCGAAGATGATGCCATCCGAGGAATTGGTCGATCCGGACACTTTGAAATCACCTGATAGAGTCCCTTCGATGAAACTTCGCACCGGGGCCGGGATGATAGCCGCCAACGCCAGGTTCCGGATCTTCACGGTGCCATCGATCAATGGCCTCGTGCCGGATGTCACCCTGAGGCCGGAAAAATCCACCGTCCCTTGCAAACGCCGAAACTCGGCTTTTTGGAAAACCATCCCGTCCCGATTGCCGACGATCTCGAGGTCCACGATCTCCAACTTCTCCAGCCAGTTCTGGCTGAAACTTCCTCCTTTGAATGACAGTCGCAGCTCACCCTCGCTTCGTTGGATCCTCAGAAAACTATTCCTGATCGATCCGCGTGTATGGTCGAATTCATATCCTGGTGAGGAATCGGCACCCGCTGCCAACGGGTTTTTTGGCGTGACGGTTCTGCCGTATCCCCAGCGCACCGAGGCATCGGCGACTTCGATGGTTCTCAAGTCGACGCCGCCGAACTCCTTAAACAAGGAATCCCCGAGCGCTTTCGCCCGCTCGGCATCGTCGGCCCCCGCACGAAACTCCATGTCCAGGCTAGCGATAAAAATCGTCCCGGGATTCCATTTCCCGGCGAGACCGGCGAGAAGGCCCATCTTGCAACGGAGATTCCTCGCGTCTATCGAGTTGAAAAAAGCTTTCTCGTCCCCTTTGCAGACGATCCCGTTGATCGTGAGGTCTCCCTGCTGATGGCTGACCCCCCGGATTTCGACCTCCATCGCGTTCAGCCCCTGTTTGATCGACGACTGGAGGTCCTCGTAGAAACTCATCATCTGCGGCCGCTTGAACAGATAGTAACCTGCGCCCACGCCCAGAACCAGCAGGAGCGCGAACACCCGCATCGCCATTCGCAGCAGGTGAAACATTGCCCACCCCTTGGTTCCGCTGCCCATCAAAGAATAGCGGAGCTGGAACCAGAATCCCTGGTTTGCCACCCACTCGCTCAGGCGTTCGTTGAAGTTTTGCGATTGCTCAGATTCCATAGTGCGACTCGCTTTGCAGCGCCACAAGTAAAACGCTCCCCCACGCTCGAAGCGAGGGAAATTTACCCTCGCACAGTCCGCCGGGATGCCATACGACCGCGCTCGTGGAAGCTAACGACTACAAAGTCCGCCTGGAAATTTTCGAAGGTCCCCTCGACCTCCTGCTTTACCTCATCAAGAAGGACGAGGTGGACATCCAATCCATCTCCATCGAGCGCATCACCCGCCAATATCTCGACTACATCAACACCTTCAAACTGCTCAACATCGACCTCGCCTCCGAGTTCATTGTGATGGCGGCAAACCTGATGTATCTGAAAAGCCGCACCCTGCTCCCTAAGGTCGATCAACCGCCCGAGGAGGATGCCGAGGACGACGATCCACGCTGGGAACTCATTCGCCAGCTCATCGAATACAAGAAATTCAAGGACGCCGCCGGTTTTCTCTGCCTCCGCGAGCAAGAACAGGAAGGGCGCTTCGCCCATCAACCGGACGCTTCCGAGCTGCCGCCCGAAGAACCGGCCACGCTGGCCGAAGTTTCCATCTTTGATCTCATCCGCGCCTTCCAGAATGTCCTCAAACGTTTCGAGGCATCGCACGATTTCGGCGACATCATCGACGACCGTTTCACGGTTTCCGACAAGATCGAGCTGCTGCTCGGCCACTTCGCGCCTGGCCAGTCACGCCGTTTCGAGGAACTCTTCCAGACCGCCACCACCAAGGCCGAGGTCATCGTTACTTTTCTCGCGCTGTTAGAACTAATGAAACTCAACCAGTTTGTCGTCCGCCAGAGCGAACTCCTCGGCGACATCGTCATCGAACGACGCGACAATCAATCCGTCGCCGCGCTCGAAGCTGCTGAAGTCGGTGCCGACTACGCGTGATCAGCCCAGACGGAACACGATCCGCGCCTTGGTCAGGTCATAGGGAGACATCTCCATCTTGACCTTGTCGCCCACCACCAGACGGATGAAACGCTTGCGCATTTTCCCGGAAATGTGAGCCAGCACCTCGTGGCCGCTTTCGAGTTTCACGCGGAACATGGTTCCCGCGAGCACCGAGGAAATCTCGCCGTCCACTTCCACCGCCTTTTCTTCTTCGTCCTTGGTGGACCGCTTCGGCGGACCATAGCGGTTGCGGTTGGAACGTCGTCCGGATTTCTGAGGGCGTGGAGGCATGGTGACTTGAGTAATCGAGTGGGCGGAAACAACATTTCCGCGCGCGCGGACTGGGTATCGCATCGGATTCCGTCCAGCAATCCCAAAAAACTCCGCCATCGCGCATTCCGCTGTTTTCTTCGTCACCCACGCTTGCATTGCCGCCGCTCACCACTCACTTTCCTTCGCGAAGCCGCAGACACGTGGCATTTCAGAAAATCCGCACTACCTTCAACGTCATGCCCGAGATCACCGAAAAGGAACTTCCCGCGAATTTGAAGCCCCTTTGGCTCAAAGCACTCAGCGCCGTTCAAACCTCCAACCTCACCTACGGCATCAGCCTTCTCCAAGCCGTTCTCAAGGACAGCCCAGGCTTCCTTGAGGGTCGGAAAATGCTCCGCAAGTGCGAACTCCAGATCGCTAGCACCACGAAGAAAAAAGTTGGTCTTTTCGGCCTGCCAACCGGTGGTGCGAGCGGCATGAAGCTTCAGGGTGCCTCCAAAAAGGA
>JBBQDJ010000173.1:0-7815 GCA_038319595.1 Verrucomicrobiales bacterium | reverse complement strand
CTACCATTCCTTGATTCGCTCAATTTCCATCCTGCTGCTGCTTGGCGTATCGGTCCTCGGGAATGATGACCCTCACCTCAGTTTCGCGCTGGGTGTGCTGGCAGAAACCCGTGGAAATGCGAAGGAGGCTTCGAGGTTTTTTGAAGAAGCCCGGCTTGCGGATCCACAAGCGATGCCACTTGTCAGTCGAGCGGTTAGACTACAAATAGCTGCGGGAAACCGTTCCGGTGCGGTAAAACTCTATCGGGATCTCGCGGCGGCCCGACCGGACGATCTCGGAGTTCAACTGACTTACACCGACTTTCTCGACCAACAAAGCAATGGCGACACACTGGCTTTGAAGCTCGCGACCGACGCTTTGGAAAACTCGCTGGCGATGTATCCCGGCCATCCCGAAATCATCCGGCGCTTGTTTCAACACGCACAATCGGCAACGAACAAACCGAAGCAGTTAGAATTATTGGAAATGCTGTCGCCGAACGATCCCGCTTCCGTCCTGCTCTACACTTCCCTGTCGCGGGGGATGTTTGAGGCGGAAGATGCAGCCGCTCGGGAAAAGGTGGACCAGCGCTTTCTCGGCTCTTTCGCAGCCCATCCGGAGCTTGCTTCGCTTGCCCGTGCGGCTTCCGATCATTTCCGCGACACCGCCCGTCCGGACCAGGCGATCGACATTTTGAAACGCCATGTCGAGGTCGCGCCGTCGTCGTTAGAAATTCGGACACGGTTGGGTGTGCTCTATTTTACGGCGAAGCGTGATGCGGAAGGTGAAGCGGTGCTCAAGGAAGTGCTGGAAATCAATCCCCGCCAATCACTCGCCCATCAGACACTGGCGAAATTCTATCGGCTCCGTGGCAAACCAGATCTCGCCCGGTATCATGCCGGTGAATTGTTGAAAATCCGTGGCGGATCGGCGGCGGATTTCATGCAGGTCGCCGACGAATGGCTGGCCGCCAGCGATCCCAAGCAGGCTAGGATTTTGTTAGAGAAGGCGGTTTTCGACCACCCGGAAAACCGCGAGCTCGTGGGAAAACTCGCCATCGCCACGCGCCGCGATCCGGAGACGCGCGATCAGGCGGCCCGGCTGTTCCGCGAGGCGGAGGCGGCCAATCCCGTCGACGCAAAAAGCGATCCCGCGTTTCTGATGGAGTCCGCCGAGGCCTTGATCGCCGAAGGGCAGGGCAAAGCCGCCGAGGAACGACTGCGGGCCGCGATCCGCGCCTATCCTGCCGATTCGAAAAAGGAGACCGCCGCCGCGCTCCGCCGACTGGCGCTGCTTTGGGAAACCGAGAACCGGAATGTCGACGCGGCACGGGCCCTGCGTCTGCGTTCGGACACGCTTGATCGTTAAGATTTGCGAGCGAATCCGGCCCCGCAAAAGGCTTGCACAAAGCTAGACCCGGCACTAACTCCACCCGCATGAGTTCCGAAACCTCCCTCATCCTTCTCAAGCCTGACGCCGTCGAAAAAAATCTCGCCGGCACCGTGCTCGCCCGTTTTCTCGCCGCCGGCTTCAGAATCCGCGGTATCAAGATGATGCATCTCAGCGATGAAATCCTCGCTGAGCACTACTCGCACATCGCGGACAAGCCGTTTTTTCCCGCCGTTCGCGGTTTCATGCAAGAAACTCCGGTGATCGCCCTCGCACTTGAAGGGGAAAACGTCATCGCCGCCGTACGTGATCTGCTGGGTCCTACCGACTCGATCGCCGCTCCTGCTGGAACCATCCGTGGCGACTTCGGCTTCAAGGATGGCGATGCGAAAATGCGCAACGTCTGCCACGCTTCCGACTCGGTGGAAGCCGCGCAAGCTGAGATCAAGCGCTTCTTCAAAGACGACGAAATTTTCACCTACTGAGAATGACAGTCGAGCGCGTCAAGTATGTGATCTGGGCCGCAGACCTGGAGCGGGCCACCGATTTCTATCAGAAAACTTTCGGCGCAGAGGTGATCCGCGCGAACACCCACATCTCCGAACTGGAAATCGCCGGTGGCATCATCGGCATCCACGGCGGTGGCGAGGGCAAAAAAACCTGGACGGGCATCACCTTCCAAGTGGCCGATGTGGTGGCGGGAGCCGCCGAAGTGATTGCCAACGGCGGCGGGCTGACCCGCGAGCCCCAGGAAGAGGATGGCGAGGCGCCGCATCTTGCGATGTGTTTTGATACCGACGGGAACGAGTTCATGCTCATCCGCAAGCGCTGAGCCTTGGGGGCTGATTTGCCTCCGGCCAAGTCCACTCGTGTCGGTCAGAATCCTGAATTCCTCAATCCTGAGGAGAATTTCAAGAGGGAGGAAATTCCATCCCTAGCAGAGGTTGTCCTTCGTTGCGAATTCCCGCATACTCACCGTGTGGAGGATTTACATGCTCATGGAGATGAGGCCAGCGGCGGATTGAGTGAGGAGGAGGTGAAGCGGCGACACATTCTGCCCAAGGCGCTGGTGGTGGGAATTGTGGCCGGTTTGATCGCATCCGCTTTCCGATGGTGCTTGGACCGGGCTGAGTATTTCCGGGAATCCACGCTGGCCGGGCTGCCTTCTGGGGTGGCATTGATCGCAGCGGTGGGAGGCGGAGTGCTGGCGGGCGGTTTTGGGCTGTGGCTGGTGCGCCGGTTCGCTCCCGAGGCGGCAGGGAGCGGCATCCCCCATCTGAAAGCGGTGCTTTCCGGGGAAACCCAAATGCGCTGGAAACGGCTGCTGCCGGTGAAATTCCTGGCCGGCGTGATCGGCATTGGCGGTGGCCTGACCTTGGGGCGGGAAGGGCCGACCGTTCAGATGGGGGGTGCCGCCGGGATGATGACCGCGGACTGGTTTCGCATCCGGACCGGCTTCGGCGAGCGGAAAGCGCTGATGAGCGCGGGAGCAGGCGCAGGATTGGCCGCCGCCTTCAATGCGCCCCTTGCCGGGGTGATTTTCGTGCTGGAGGAGCTTCAGGGAAATTTCACGCCGGTGGTTTTCGTGGCCGCGTTCCTCGCCTCGGTTTCGGCGGATGTGGTATCGCGGCTATTAATGGGCGAATCGCCGGTATTCCATCTGCACGAACTGCCAGTGATGGAGCTGCGGGAACTGCCGATGGCCGTCGTCCTCGGAGCGCTGGCAGGCCTTGCGGGGATCCTTTTTAACCGCAGTCTCCTCGGCAGTCTGAACTTCGCCGACCGCTTCAACCGCTCAACTTGGGTGCCGGGTGCGATTGCGGGTGCAATCGTGGGCCTCGCCGCATGGTGGATGCCGGGGTTGGCCGGTGGAGGCGGTGGAATGGTGGACAAGGCGATTGCCGGGGATTTCGCCCTCGGGCTGCTCCCGGTGCTGCTTTTATCGCGGTTCGCGCTGACGATGGTTTCCTATGGCTCCGGATCGGCGGGCGGGATCTTCGCACCCATGCTGGTGCTCGGCGCCCTAGGCGGGCTGCTTTTCGGAACGATGACGGAGGCGCTCATGCCGTCGCTGCTGGTTCACCCGCAGACGTTTGCTTTGTTAGGGATGGGCGCGCTCTTCACCGCTGTCGTGCGCGCTCCGCTGACGGGCATCGTGCTGATGGTGGAAATGACCGGGCAGTATGAATTCATGCTCCCGCTGCTGGGTTCTTGCCTGACGGCATACGCCGTGGCTGAGGCGCTGCGGGCACCCGCCATTTACGAGGCACTGCGGCACCGGCAGGCAGGAAAGTTAGAGAATGAGTCTGATGGGCGCCGTTTCTAAAGGATTGAATCACGCGAACTGTCGGTTAGCCTGAAGGTATGCTTTTCCCGGATTTCGAGTATTCCACGTGGCTGGGATTGTCTGCGTTGCTGGTATTTTATGTGGTGGGGATTCTGCACGTGCTCCACGCGCTGATGCACGTGAGGACGTCGCAAGGGACCATCGCTTGGGTGATTTCGCTGCTGACGATTCCGTTTTTGGCGATCCCGCTGTATTGGCTGTTAGGGCGAACTCGATTCTCCCGCAACATTGGTGGGCGGCGGGAAACGGACGACCGGCTGAAGAAGCTGGCGAAGTCGATGTATCAACGGTTGCGTCATTGTGAGGTGGATATTCCGGAGGACGACGCCTTTGAAAAAGCGGCGCAGATGCTGGGGGGCTTGCCGTTTACCAAGGGCAACGATCTCGAATTGCTGATCGATGGCGAGCAGACTTTCGAGCGGATTTTCGAAGTGATCAAACAGGCGGAGAACTATCTTTGCGTGAACTTTTTCATCGTGAAGAACGACCAACTCGGCACGCGGTTCCAGCAGGCGCTGATCGAGCGGGCCAAGGCGGGAGTGAAGGTTTACTTTTTGTTCGATGAGATCGGTTCGCACAAACTGCCCCGGCGTTTCCTCAGGGAAATGCGGAACGCCGGCATCGAGTGCCGGTCCTTCGGGATCAATCGTTTCTGGTGGTCGCGCTTCCAACTGAATTTCAGGAACCACCGCAAGATCGTGGTGGCAGATGGCAAGACGGCCTTCATCGGCGGGCTCAACGTGGGTGACGAATACATGGGCCGGGACAAGCGCTTCGGCGAGTGGCGCGATACTCACATGAAAATGCGCGGGCCGGTGGTGCAGGCGGTCCAGTTGGTATTTCTCGAAGATTGGTTCTGGGCGTCCGGCCTGATCCCCGATCTGCACTGGGACACCCGGCCGGAAGAGGCGAATCAGATCGCCGCAGTGATCCCCACCGGACCTGCGGATCCGGCGGACTCATGGCAGTTGGTGGTGGCGGAGGCGGCGAATTCCTCTCGCAAGAAACTCTGGATTGCTACTCCGTATTTCGTGCCCGACGAGGGCGTGCTGACGGCCTTGCAAACTGCCGCCTTGCGCGGCGTGGATGTCCGGATCCTGATTCCCGAGCGCGCCGATCATCTGCTCGTCTGGCTCTCTGCGTTTTCCTATTACGAACAAGTGCTCCCCTATGGCGTGAAATTGTTCCGCTACCAGCGCGGATTCCTCCATGAGAAAGTCATGTTGATCGACAGCCGGCTGGCAGCGGTCGGCACTGCGAATCTGGACAACCGTTCGTTTCGCCTGAATTTTGAAATCACCGGCTTCTCACCGGATCCGAAGTTTGTCAGCGAGGTGGAAACCATGCTGCAGAACGATTTCCGCAATGCCGAGATGGTGAAAATCGAGGAATTCACCGGCAAATCGTTCTTCTTCCGGGCGGCCTGTCGGGCGGCGAGATTGCTCGCTCCGATTCAGTAGGCGGAGGCCAGCGCTGATGAAATCTGGATTCTTGATTCTGGAATTTAAAACAAAAAGGCCCGACCGCCTAGGAGCAGCCGGGCTTTTGGAAATTTCGCTGAAAATCAGTTTTTCACGACGCTGGCCAGATCCGGACGCTGGCGGACGATGTTCGCCAACATCTTCTTGCAGTGATCGAAGCGTGTTCGTTGGCTGAGAAGCTCGGCGCTGCGGGTCATCGATCCCCATTGCACGACGCTCATCTCCACCGTGCGGGTCGCCCACAGTCCCATGATTTCCTTGGTCGGGGTGTAGATGTCCACGGTGCCGGTGCCGAGCAGGGCGGAGCCGTAATCATCGACGACGTATAGGTAAGGCAGCCCTTTGATACGGAAGGTGGTCCCGACCGGATAGAAGGACCAATCAGCGGCGGCACTGCGGACCTTATTGTTATAGCGCAGTTCCGTGCCAGTGGCGTTTTTGCTGCCGTAAATCAAGTGGTCCGACTCGCTGCAGGTGTAAGCGGTGGTGCGGACGATGCGGTTGCGGTCACTGAAGGCATAGACCGGCATCGAATGCTTGTCGCGCGGCTTGCCGGCGGCGGCGGCCACCGCCTGCGAGGAAGCTGGCGGCAAGGCGAAGCTTTCGCGGTTCGCATAAAGCGTGGAACCGGAGCGTATCGAGGATTTTGAAATCACATTGGGGCCGGAGCCGCCGCAGCTGGTGAGGAACGCCGCCGAGAGGGCGAGCGCGGTTAGGGAAAGGGATCTGAAGATCATAGGGAACAGGGAGGCTGTTTGCTAAAAACAAGACGCACATTCCATAGGGACCATCGCACCCTGCGGCAACCCGAAAAAGCCGGATAGTCGGATTTTACCATGTATTCATATTGAAAGCCAATGACTTACCTTACCCATTGATAGAGAAAAATGAGTCGATCGGTTTCAAAAAACCTCAGCGGGTCGCCGCCGGTAGCCAGACCCGGGCGCCGACGCTTCGCTCCGAAGCCGCTTTGAAGAATCCTTGAAGGCCCCGACGGCCGTGCAGATCAGCCACGGCATCGACGGCCCGATTCCAACGCCAGCGGAATCCTGCGTCGCGCAGTCGCACCGGGTCCGCCCATCGGCTTTTCAACACCAGTTCTACCTCGGTTCCCATCAACCGGGCACCGATCTCCAGCATCCACCGCTTAGCCGGCAGGCCCAACGGCATGCCGACCGCCTCGCGGAACGTTCGCATCCATTCGCGGTTGGTGGGAAATTCCGGAGCAGTCACGTTGATCGTTCCATCCAGAAACGGGTCGTTGATGACGAAATCCACCGCGCGCAGGAAGTCCTCCATGTGGATCCAGCTGATGCGCTGATTGCCACTGCCCATGACTCCGCCAAGCCCTCGACCTGTCAGCTTCCTCAGCACGTCGTAAACTGTCGCCTGCTCGTTCGCCAGGACCATCCCAATCCGCAGCGCGACCTTGCGGGTGGCCGCGCGAATAGGCGCTTGGAAAAACGCATCTTCCCAGGCCTGGGCGACTTCACAGGAAAAGCCTTCGCCCGGTTCGCCCAGCCAATCGTTCTGCGGCTTGTCCTCAGCGTGCCGATACCACGTCGCCGTGCTGGCATTCAGCCAGGTTTTCGGCGGTGTCTTGCAAAGGTTGATCGCTTCGCCGATCACGCGGGTGGCATCCACCCGCGAATCGATGATCTCGCTGCGGTTTTTTTCCGTGTAGCGGCAGTTCACGCTGCGCCCGGCCAGGTTGATGACCGCCTCAGCTCCTTCGAGGGCAAGCGCCCAAGGGCCGAGGGATTTGCCGTCCCACTCGAGGAACATGCCATCGCCGCTCCAGCCCTCGCGGCTGCGGGCGATGGCCACCACTTCCTTGCCGTTGCGGGCGAAGTGACGGCACAGGTAGCGGCCAAGGAATCCATTGGCTCCAAAAATCACAATAATCGGGTTCATAAATTAGTTAGGTTGGTAAAATAACTGATGACGGTTGCATTCATTTGCACGGTTCCTTTCTTGTTTTTTCTTTTTGTTTATTCCGAGTTTTCAGGAATTTCTGAAAACTTTGGTGAAATTTTTTTTGAGTTTAGCCGAGTAGTTTGGTCGCTAGTTGAATGGCAAATCCGTATTTCATCGCGGCGATCCGATCCGACATTTTCGAGGCGAAACCGACGAAATCTTCCAGCGCCTTCATTTGCTCGTAAAACGCCTTACCTTGTGGACTGTCGATGCCTCGGCTCTCTTCGGCGCACTTGCTGAGAATCGCCAATGCGGGCTCGATTTCGCGGCGTTTCCGCTCCCGGGCAACAATGGTAAAAATGCTCCAAACGTCCTTCTCTGCCTCGAAAAACTCCCGACGCTCGCCCTTTTTGACCACCACGCGGATTAGGCCCCAGGCAACGAGTTCCTTGAGATTGGTGTGGGCGTTTCCGCGGCTGATCTGCAGCTCTTCCATCACATCGTCCGTGGTGATCGGCTCCGGCGCGGTCATCAGCAAGGCATGGATCTGCGCCATGGTCCGGTTGATCCCCCACTGGGTGCCCAGCGCTCCCCACTGTGCGACGAACTCGTCACGAGCCTGTTTGAGCTTTTCAACCTCCGCGTTCACGCTTTTCAATAAATACTGAAAACTCGAAAACTGCAAGGGGAATCGTGAAAAA
>JBBQDJ010000172.1:0-7819 GCA_038319595.1 Verrucomicrobiales bacterium | reverse complement strand
CAGGGTCTGCGGCCGGTCGAGGTGGTATTGGCACATCTCGCGCAACGCATTG
Source organism: Verrucomicrobiales bacterium (assembly GCA_038319595.1). Lineage (GTDB taxonomy): Bacteria > Verrucomicrobiota > Verrucomicrobiia > Verrucomicrobiales > Akkermansiaceae > Luteolibacter. The sequence continues at coordinate 7,767 of JBBQDJ010000172.1, read as the reverse complement.
TTCGCCTCCGCCACCTGCTCATTGAGATAGAGGGCTCGCGTCGCAAACAGAATGACGGAATGGTTATAGTCTCGGGTGTAGTCGCCCCGTTTTTTCCAATCCTTCTTGATCGGCGCTGGCTTGAATGGCTTGCCCGACTGCTTACGGAAAAACGCTTCGCTACGCGCCGCCGATTCGCCGCGAACCCGCTGGAGCGCGAGATCCGCCAATCCTGCGTTCGAATCGGCGGCAAAAAGCGAGGCCAGCGGCGCGAGAAGCAAGGCGATGAGGAGTGCCAGTTTGTGTTTCATGGGGGAATCTAGGTCAGGCGGTTGTTAGTCGATGTTCAGTAGGGTGGTTTGGACTCTTCACATTTGCCTTCGTTTTGCCAAAAGATGCTTGTGGCGAGATGGAGAACTTCATGATGCCCGAGCCGAGTTCAGCGATGAGCTGCGCACTCTCCAGCAACGGCGCGTCCTGCGTGAAGTGGTAGCGTCCGCCAATCGCTTGGGTGCCAATGATCGTGTTGAAAGGAACGGACTCGGCAGGCGGCTTGGCAGGCTTAACGTCTGCCGCACGAAGGGAGAGCAGCGGCGCGAGCAACAGAGCCGTGAAGAGTAAGGTGAGGATGTGTTTCATCGGATCATTGGTTGCTGGTATCTTACTTAACGCCAGACGGGATATGGCCGGTCGCCGATAGATTTCATCCAAGCGGTCAGTTCCGTACGAAGCTTGTCACGCACGGGAGCCAACGCGGGATCGACGATGCGGTTGGTGAGTTCAAAGGGATCTTCCTGCTGGTCGAAGAGATATTCTTCATCGGCATCGCTCAGGATGAGTTTCCATTGGGTATATTTGGTCTCTGCTAGATTATTTCCCGAGGATTTTGAGACGCTCGATAATTTCGAGGGCACGTTTCGCTTCTTCGGTGCGACGGTGTTCAAGACGCACTTTTGCATCTTCACTTCTCTGTTTCTCAACTTCACGCGAGATGGGTTTCAGAGCCGGGTCTTCTTCTTCAGGCAAGTCCCAGTGATCGGTACGGAAGCTTGGCAGAGGTATATCCTGATCTCCATTGCACTTGAGGTTGCCGATAGGGCAGTTACTCCAGCCATAGCGTGCGGCGACGGGCTTTTCAACCAGCGGACTCCAGACCAGGATCGTCCTGTTGGCTTGCGTGCGGGCGTCTTTCTTTTCCCAAGCCTGATAGCGGGCGTGAGCCATGTAGAACTTGCCGTCCTCGCCAGCGATCGAAAAGCCGCGCGGTATTTTGCCTCCGTCGTCTGGCAGAACTGGCCCATCAAAGGTAAGAACCATCATGTCGTCCTTGGGTTCGGCGGAAACTAGCTTCACCGATTTCCAAGCGAATCCATCGACATGGTAAATTTCAGCCAGTGCCCAACATGCGGCGCGCCAGCCATGCTCGCGTTTCTTATTCGGATGCAGGCCAGGAGCCTGCACATCATAGGCTGGGATAAATATTGTTGGCCCCGTGCCAGCTGCCTTAGCAAGTCCAAGCCGCTGTCCTTCACGAATATATGGCCCAGTTTCAATCGATCTCTCTTCGTAATTCTCATCGTATTGCAACTGCCCACCATCCGCACAAAAACCGATAATTGCGACGGGTAGGTTTGGATCGTTAAAGTCTTCGCGCCAACCCTCGACCATGAGTTTCACAAGTGCTACGTAGCGTTTGGGGCGGCAGTTGTCTCCGATCGTGTTGTTGTAGCCTTGATGGAACACCACGCCCTTGATGTTGTAGCCCTTGAAGACACCGAAATAACCGTTGTAGACGCTAGCCATGTCGCTTGGGCTTTTGCCGGGCACGTTCCATGAACGAAGGTTTTCTGGGTCGGGTCTTTTCGGCTCCGGCTCGTTCTTTTTCTTCGCGCGCGCCTTGTCCTGCTCCCATATTTTATCCGCTTCGGCCTCGGGGTCAAAAGCGGCCATCTTGGCCTTTACGTGGTCTGCGTAACGCTTGGTCAGCGGGTCTTCATCAAACTTGTAGAGCGGCACCATGCTTTCGATCGAAGCTCCTCCGCGGGCGTTCTTGATCAGACCGATCGGGATGCCGACCGAGCGCTGAAGGTTCGCGCCGAACACCCAGCCAATGGCGGCAAACTCGGCAGCTGTGTCTGGGCTGGAGACCACCCAACCGCCAGTGGTCACCGCTTCAGGAAGGATGTCATCTTGGAGCGACGCCTGCTCGTTGTTTGAGATCGAATAAAGCCGCAGATTGGGAATAGTTGCCTGCGCAGCCAGATTACGACCATTTGTGCTTTGCAGAGGGAAAGCCATGTTGCTTTGTCCGTGCATCACCCACACATCACCGAGGACGATGTTGGTCATTTCCACTGTCTCGCCGCCCGAGGTAACAGACAAAGTTTGTGGATCGACACTGGCTTCCCGTTCGGGAAAGGTGACCTCCCAGCGTCCTTTGCCAGCATAGTTCTCGGCTTCTCCGAAGACATTCACGGGGGCTGCCTTCGCAACGACCGCGGTGGCGGTGTCCTTGCCAAATTTCACGGAAACCTGATCACCGGGTTTTGCCCAGCCCCAGATCTTGATCGGCTTGCCGCGTTGGAAAACCATGCCGCTTGAGAAAATATTGTGGAGCTTGAGAGTCTTGGCTTGAACTTCCACTTGAGCGGAAGAAAGCGAAGTGAGAAACGCCATGGCGAGCATGGCAGCAAGGGAGCGTAGGGTTCTTTTCATGGGGTGATATTCTCGATTGTGGCTGTCATAGTGGGCAATGAAGAGATTGCAATCCGGCGAGTTTGCCATGCGTGGCTCACCGCGACGGGCTTTAGAGTGGTGAGTAAGGTGAAAATGAGGGTGATGTTGGGCTTCGAGGGCTCGGCATAGAGCGGAAAACTGATAGTGAGTATGGCAAAGAGGAGTTTTATTAGGATTTCTTTCCTTGGTGGAGATACCAGTCAAGGGCTGCTCAAGATGCTCACTGGGCCGAGTAATCCTGAAGGATACAGTGGCGTGGCAGCGCTGAACTTATGCAGGTTCGTTTCGGTTAGGCGCTGTGCTTCCGGTAAGCCCGCATCGCGGATCAAGCGGTTCGGCCAGAGATTGACCACGGTGATTTCGAGGTCGTTTTCGCCGGCGCGTACGGCATTGGTAATACCTACCTGTGCAGGCCTCGTCCAGACCACCCCGAGGTCAACGCCGTTGAGTTTCACCGATGCGATTTCGCGGACTTGGCCAAGATCTAACCAAAGGTCTCCATTAGGTAACCCGGTGAGGTTGAATTTTTTGTGATATATCGCCGTGCCGGAGTAATATTTCACGCCTTCCTCAGGGCGCTTCGTCCAGTCCACGAGCGAATCGAACTCCACCTTCTCCGGCCCGCCCCATTTCGGGTCGAAGGAAACCTGCCATGCACCGGTTAATTCCGATTCCCGCGTGATATGCGGATCATTCGACGCCGCCAATCCATTCCCGGTGACCGGGCGACGGAACACTACGAAGACCGATTCGCGTGGGTTGAATTCCAACGGCACGGTGGTACGGCCATCCTTCTGAGTGAACGCCCCGGCGTCGCGGATTCTTCCGGTGACCGGATTCCATAACTCCGGCTGCTTTCCGGCCACGCGGAAAGTGCAGGCGATCTTCTCTTTCGCGTCCCAGCGGCTGGCGACGAAATAGATATCCATTTCTCCCGCGCGCCGGTGAATCCAGTCGAGTTCACCGGCGGCACTCAAGCCGGAGAATTCAAAATCCGGCGGCACCCCGAGTTCGGCGGCGGACGGGGCACCGTTGATGATGGTGGCACCGGCTTTTTTGAGGACGGCGATTTTGGCTGCGGCCTCGGGCTGCATCGGCGTGCCTTCCGGGATGACAAGTACCCGGTAGCTCATCCCGTCCGGCAACACGAGCCGACCCTCGCGCACGCTGAGCCAGTGGAGGAGCACGTCGAGGTTGCAGTTGTCGTGGTCATAGCCTTCTGCGGGCAAAGCGGGCTTGGTCTTCATCTGCTCGATCTGGCCGATGGCATCGCCGCGGTAGTAGAGCGCATCGGCAACAAAAAGCCCTTGCTGGAGCAGATAGGAGCAACGGCTGACATAAGTGTTGAATGCAGGCGTCTGTTCCCACCAAGTGACGTTGCGGTTGTAATGGGTGCCCGGAGCGAAACAGTAGCCGGGTTTAGCGGTGAGCGATGGTGAATGACTGTAGTTATGGAAGACGATGAGGTTGCAGCCGTCGCTAAACGCTTGGTCCGCTACGTTCTTGAGGTCGAAGAAACTCTCTTCCCACAACGGCCCGATGGAGGTGAACGCCTCACAGGGCGTCATGCGTTTGCCATAAATGTGATTGGCGCTCGCGGCATTGCGCAGCAGGAACCTTCGTTCAGGTGTCGGGCGGTGGATGGATGGAATCCAAAACTCGCCCATCGCGAGATCTACCTTGCCACCGTTTTGCAAGCCGTCGAGTTGGCTCGAATTCGGCCCCGAGGCTTCCGCGAACGCGATCAAGCCATTTCGGTTAGCGAGTTCGCGGAGATGGCCATAGTGATTCTTTGCAATCAGATCGGCGATGGTCCGCTGATAGTCGCGGCGCGTGCTGTTTGCGCCGGTGATCCCCTTCCCCACCAAGGTCGGCAAGCACGGGATCAGATCGTAGCCGTGCTGTTTCTGGAATTCCGTTGGGAAAAGTTTCGTCCACGTCGAGATGCCGGCTTCCCAACTGTCGTCGGCCACCGAGTAGAGTCCTTTGCGTTCCGCAGGTGACATTTCCTTGAGCAAGGAACCGATGGTCACGTCCCACGTTTTGTCTAACGCCTCCGCGCTCATCCCGTCGGTATAAAGTCCCCACGTATTTTTGGCACCGGTGGGCATGTAAGCAAACCGCAGGATTTTCCATGAACCCGCCGAGACTTTCCAGTGCAAGCGGCCGGACGCATCCATCTTGCCGGTTAGATTAACGACCTCCGCAACGGCAAATTCCGATTTGTCCGGCACCGCCAGCACGGCGATTTCTTGTTGGGGAAATGGTGCGGGCTGCTTGCGAGCTGGCGCGTGTTTGGAGGGTTCGAGGCTTGCCGGAACATCCGTTTCGGGATTCGACAGCACGGCATCGAAGTCGCTCGGTCCCTTCGCTGCGGTCTCCGACCACATGAGTTTCTGCTGGCCATACTCAGGTTGTATCGCCCCCGAGGTGCCGGCCAACCCGACGGTCATGCAAAATTTGATACCTAACCGATTGGCTTCGCGGGCGACGTGACGGTAGTGCTCGCGCGCACGCGGAGACCAAGGTTCAAGATCCCCACCGGGAATCTTCGTCATGTGGGCGTTGGGAAAATCCTTCGTTTTAACGACCTCATACTTTTTGCCGCGCAGCACCATCGTTGCCTCACCTTTGAGGTTTGGCCTTTCAGGAAAGTAGTAGGGATTGTGGAACAACATCACTCCCTCAATGCCTTTGGCATGCATCTCTTCGAGATCTTTGGTGATGGCTTCCGAGCTCGTATCGGTGGCCGACCACTCCCAAAACACCCATGGACGGGCCGTAGCGGGCGGCGACTGAAAACGATCCGTCAAATCCGCATCGGGGGCGATGGAGGTCGCATTAAATGGCATTTCAGCCGCGAGTATCCCGACGCAGCCCAGAGTGGCGAAGCCGATGATCCTGCGGATACTTCCGGCAACAATCTTGCGGGAGTTTGATGCGGAGGGGGATTGAGTGGGTTGTTTGGTTTCAGCCATGGAGTCTTCGAGTGGTGGGCAAAAGAGGGTTAGTGATGAACGTTTTCAGGCCGGGTGATGGTGGTCCGCATGATGTTGATCACCGAGTTTCCCTGCTTTGGCTTCTTGGTCGTATAGATCATCGTTCCGGTGTCGCGTAAATAATCTTCGTCGAGCTTTTCAACGTCTTGTCCGAGTTTGACGACGCGGGAATGATCCTGGTCCCACAGGCGGATGACATCGCCCGAATTTCCGTCCTTCCTCATCAGGACTCCAGCCTTGTCCCGCCATGTGGCGAATGCGTCCGCCGGGCAGGAAACCCATTTGCCGTCCTCTAACCGGAAGGCGACACTTGCATTGGTTGACGGCTTGCTAGCTCGGATCATCGGGCGGTTTTTCCAGTCCAACTGAATTTGGCCTCCGGTCAGTCCAAGGAATTTGCCATTTCCAACTTTCTCCATTGAAGCATAATCCGCATTTGCGCAATAAATGACATCGGGCTGGTGGGGGCCAGCTTCCGCTTGCACCGGCCATTCCACTTTTGAGCCATCGGCTTTTTGGAGGGTGCGCCCACCGTCCTTGGACATCGCATAGAGGAGGTCTTTAGCCTCAGCGTGCTTTGAGTTTACAATATCGCGCAAATCCTTCGTGGCGGATGAGTAGTTCAAAACGTGGAACAAAAAATGGAGGGTATTGTTAGGGGTTGCCACGAAGTCCGCAGAGTTCTTGACATACCAGCCATCACCCGCCGGGCCATTTTCAAAATTGTCCCCCCAGACGGTCACGGGATGCCCAGGATGGCCGCCGAATTCCTTCGGGATATCCGCACCTAGCAGACGCCATGAACGCTTCTCAGCGTCATAAGTGCTCAGGAGTCCGATGTGGCAGGTTTTCCCTTGCCTGCTTTTGGTGAAGCCGGGCGTGGAGCCACGCGACTGGAGGAAAATATTGCCCGCTGCGTCTTTGGAAAAATGCGGATAGGTGATGCCATACCCGGGAGGTGCTGGGGGGCGTCCGGGGACGCTTGGGACGACTTCGGAGCTGCCCTTATCCTCCAGCGAGCTTTGATCCTCATCCGAGAGCGGTTCGGGGACGCCTCGGATAAAGTGGGAGACATCCTCCGGCTTCGCGGAAATCCAGTAGCGCCAGGGACCGCCATGCATGCCGCCGACAAGGTGGATGTAACCGGCCTTGTCCACGCCCAGCGCAAAATACTGGTGGGAATCATCTTTGATCACAATGTCTGGCTCCAGTCGACCGATCTTCGCCTCGCCGCCGTCCAGGGGAACCTGCAGGATGCGTGGGTGACGCCCGTAGGCGAGGGTGGCGAGATACACATGGTTCTTAAAAACCTTTGGATCACCGCTGTTGCCCATCAGCGCGTGATCCATGCAGCCGTCGTAGCTGAAGAGCGTTTCGGTTTTGTAAGTCTCCTTGTTAAGGTCATAAGGCACGCTTTCCGCAGCGGCGCAGGTGAGGGCAGAAGCGGTGCTCAATGCAAAGAGCAGGGTGTGGGTTTTGATTGGAAATCGAGTCATCATCATTGTGTGAGTTATGAGTTGAGTGATCGTAGGGTTCATGGGTTGCCGTCTTCTTCCTCTTCGGGTGACTGCGACTTCAGCTTCCCTTTGAGCTGGTTCAGCTCTGACTTCAGATGCTTTTCGACCATGTCGCGGTAGGCCGGGCTGGTCTTTTTCAGATTCTCATAGTCGGCTTCGGCTTTCTTAATTTTCTGAGTCAAGAGCTGGAGCTGACGATTCCGCTCAGCGCGCATCATTTTCCCTTTCTCCGTCGCCGGATCTTCCCGGAAGATATTAAGGTATTTCTCATACACAGCGTTGATCTCCTGTTCTGCGGAAGTGATCAGGTTCTTGAAACCGATGCCCTCCGGGCTTTTCAGGAATTCGGTGTTGGCAGATTTTTCTGCTAGGTGATGGGCACGCGTTACTTTCTTTTGGTCTTTTTTATTCAAGGGTGATTCCGTGGATTGCTCACTTGGGACTGGTGCGGTTGCAGAGGGCTTTTTCTTGGCGTTCACGCTCTGAACAGAAAATGCCAGTGCGAGGGCAATAAATGACGGCAATATGGTGTATTT
>JBBQDJ010000171.1:0-7820 GCA_038319595.1 Verrucomicrobiales bacterium | reverse complement strand
ACATCAAGGAACGGCAGCTTCGGATCCTTCTTCACCTCGGGCATGGAAACGCCGCGATGGTTGCTGGTCCAATATCGATCCCGCCCCCATGAGTTGAAAGAGCCGTGGTCGCCCGTTTCAAGAACGGTGTCGAACACATCGCAGCGCTCGATGAGATGGCCGCCCCAGGTGCCGTCGCCGATGTTGATGCCGGCCCGCGCGCAATCGTAGATCGAGGTGTCGCGGATGGTGATCTTGTAAGACATCGAGATTTGCACTCCCGCCGGTTGCCGCTCCACGCGACCGATGCCATGAATGAGGCAATCTTCCACCGCGCAGTCGGCGGGATAATTGTCGGACTTCGGGCCTGTCGTGCGGTCGATTTTCGTGAGGTCCTGTGACTTGCCGTATTCGAAAAGCGGATCGCGCACCGCGTTCGGATCGCCGACGAAACACACACCGCTGGCCCCGGCATCGTGGATGTGGCAGCCCTTAATCAAGGTCCGACGGTTGTAGTGGTTCACGAAGACCGCGTTGCCACCGACCTGGTCGAACTCGCTGTCGAGCAAACTCACGTCCTCGGTGCCGGTGAGCAGCACCGCGCCACCGCGATAGATCGTCCAGTCGGACCGCAGCAGCGGCTCCTTCGTTTCCATGAAGGTCCGCGCCGCGTGACGGAAGACGAAGCCCTTGAGCGTGACCTTTTTCACCGGTGCCTGCTGTGTACCTCGGAACTCGACGAGAGCCCGCAAGCGAACGATCTCGACCTTGGTCTTCAATGGATCGAACACGCCGTCCGGGATGAGATAAAGCGTGTTCGTCGCCGCGTTGTGAAACCATTCGCCTGGCGCATCCAGTTCCTCGAAAATATTCTCCACCATCCGGAAGGTCTTGTGCATGCCCATCTGCCGGTTGTTCTGCCAACCGCCCTCGTAGGCGACGCTGCCATCGGGATTTTTTCCCGTGATCCGGTATTCATAGCCTCCCCAGTTAGCGACATGCATCGCGTGGATGTAGCCGCCTGCCGGGTCCGCCCACATCGCCGCCCGCTCTTTGGAAAAAGCATCCGCCGCGAATCCCTGATAGGCAGCGGTCGGCTGGCTGGCATCGTAGTTCGGATAACGGGCCATGTGCTGGCGCTTGCCGTTGATGAAAAGCTGGTCGATTGAGAAACCTTCCGGCGTCGAAGCCTGCCAAAGTTTACCATCGTTTTTCCAGGCAAGCCCACCGGTGAAATCGAAGCCACCGCTGATCACCGCCGCGCCTTCGTGATCGGCCTGATAGATCGTGCCCGAGTCCGCCGCCGTGAAGACCAGCGTCTCCGGCAGGTAATAAACGCCATCCGCCACATGCACCGTGACCATCTCCTTCGCTCCAAGTTTCCGCACCGCGTCACGGGCTGCGGAAAAAGTCTGAAACGGCGCGGCCTGCGTGCCCGGATTCAAGTCCTTGCCGGACGGTGAAACGTAAAACTCCGCCGCGTGCATCACGGCAGCGGACTGGATCAGGAAAAAGCTGAGGACTTCGAGGGAGCGTTTCATCGGTCAATAGGGCGCCGTTCCGGTTAGTAAACATCGACCTCATAAATCGACCAATGATAGATACTGCTCGTGCCGGTCTGAGTCACCCGGAAGTAGCGAGCCTTCTGCTCGGGGAAGACGATGTTCGTGATCCCGAGTTGCCCCGTACCCGTCGCGACCGGCTGGCTCCATGTCGTGCCGTCATCCGATACCGACACCGTGTAGCCTGCCGGGGAATCCCACTGCGCCCAAGTCGTATCGAGGACGATCCGGTGAAATTTCTGCTCTCGTTTCATGTCCACCTGGAACCACTGACCCGGTGTCTGCAAGGTCGTCATATCCCGCCAGCCGTTCCAGTGATCGCCATCGATTGCGTTCGCCGCGGAGATATCGATCGGGATTTTGGCCCCGCTGAATGGGAAGGTGCTGTCGGGTACGGAAGCCGATGCGGTCCATGATTTCTTATCGAGCGCCACTTCGTCCGGCTCCGGCGGCGAAACTTGCTTCGGCGATGTCATCGACAGCGTGCCCGAGCCAATGAATGTCCACGTCCCCGGCGCTGCGTTGAATTTCACATAGTCCGCATCCTCACCATTCCAGGTGATACCCTTCACTCCTTCAATGAACGCTCCCGACCAAATCGCGATACCATTCACCTTGATGCCATCCAGCTTTGAAAATGATCGCTTCGGAATCCCGACAATCGCCGTCGTCTCAGCGGGCGAGTCCACACGCAGCGAATACTCCGTCGCGGTCTTTTTCATCTCCACGGCCACCTTCCCCTTGATCGTTGGCACCACGCACTTCAGCGAGGTGAGGAACGCCTCTTTTGGCAGCACATGATAGATGCTCCAGCCCGGTGCTTCCGGCGAGATCCCTGTGATCGTCTGCGACAGAATGATCGCCGGCGGATTCCAGCCGTGATTGAGCGAGGAGGCCGCGTCGAACGAGTCCACTCGCGATGCCCACCAGCGGTCGTAGTGCTCCCACAGCGTTGTAAAACGGCATGGGATCATCGTTCGGTAGCGGGTCGACATTCGCAGCAGCGCGGCTTCTTCACGGCCCATCATGCACAGCGCCTCGAACACCCAGCGGTCAAAAAAGCAGCTCGAGTAGGTCTTCTTGCTCAGCACGTTTTCGTAAATCGCATCCCACTTCGCCCGCTCCGCCAGGCCCGAGTGCACGGCCATCGCATTCGCGCGGTCATCCGGCTCCTTCACCTGCTCCGAAATGTAAAACGATCCCTTCCAATACTTGCTGTCGAAGGTGCTCTTGATCTCGGCCATCTTCGCATCGATCACCGGGAAATCCGCCTCGTGTCCTGTCACGCCCGCCATCGAGCGCAGCGTCTTCAGGCAGCTATAGTAAAAGCAGGTCTCCGTCACCGCCGTGTCCTTCACTTCCTTGCCCCAGTCAAACCACGTCTTTGGGTTGCCAAACTGATAGGTTTCAAAAAGGAAGACCTTCGTCGTGTCGTAAATCGCGGCCATCGACTCGGTGTCACCCGTTTGCAGGTAGTAAAACCATAGCCCCGACTCACTCAAAAACTCCAGGTGCTGCCCCGGATAGAATTTCGGCTCCAGCTTCCGCAAAACGAGGTCCTTCGCCAGCCGATGCGCTCGCGAATCAAACACGTAAAAACACTGGTTCATCTCCGGCGTCCCATCGCCCCAGAAGCCGACGCGCTCGCGGTCAGGACAGTCGTAAAAGTGATCCCGCATGCAAATGTAAGCGGTCCGCGCCGCCTTGCGCCACAGCGTGGTGTAGTCGCTGTCGTTGCATTCAAACGAACCCGCAAACTCCGTATTGAAGCCCGTCTCCCGGTACTGCACCGACTTCACCGTCACACCCGCCGGAATCGTATAAATCGCGCCTTCGCCGCTGACCCAGTGCTTCGCCTCATAGGTATGATTCCCCGCGTCCGTCGTGCAGGATTCCGTCTTGGTGAGGTAGAGAACCAGTGGGTTGCTAGAGTTGAAGTTGATGACCTGCCCCGCCGGCCCCTCGGCGGTGATCGCCGGCTGGAAGTGGCAATTATAGGGGATCTGACAGACCAATTTCCACGGCACCGCCTCTGAATGAGGAAGGTTCTTCGAGGTGCGGATGTAATCTTTTAATCCATAGTCCTTGATCAACGGATTGCCCGGTTCGGCGGCACCCGCCATCACAGGGAAGAATACTATCAGGAATCGCAGTAGCTTGATCGGGGAATTCATGGTCATTTCAGGATGGGAACGTCACAGAAGCTGAGCGCGGCGATGCCATTCGTGCCAATGATGAGCTTGGCTTGGCTCCACTCGGTTTCTTTGAGATACATGATCTTTGTCGCCTCAGTGGACTCCTTCAGCTTGAGCGTGAGGACGTTTCCGCTCAGCGATCCGGACGCGACCTTGTCCTTCTCGCCATTGAGGAAAAACTGTCCGATCAGCTCATCGCTCCAAACGATGGGTTGATCGAATTCGAGAGTGATCGCATCCTTCGCCGAGCTGGTGAAACGGGCGCCTAGCAGGTTGGGCGGGGTGATGGATTCCTTGACTTTTCTGCCGTAGTGATCCCGCTCGATCAACGGTTGGATGAGACGGGCAAACTCCGACCATCCTGCCAGCGGAAAATGGCAACCACCCTCCGGCTTGACCCCCAGCGTGGACATGACACCCATGTTAGAATAAAGGCGTGGCAGGCTACGCTGGATCTCACGGATCATGTCTCCCGCTCCGGACTTCCCGGCCATGCTGCAGGAGTTCGGCCAAATCTGGAAGACGTAGTAATGCTGCACATTTGGGAAATCCCGCTTCCAGTCGGCGGACATCTCGATGAAGTAATTTTCGTAAGCCTTCCAGTCGTAGTCGCCACTCGGCCCCGCGCTGCCTTGATTGTTTTCGCCCTGATGCCACAAAATTCCTCGGATGCCGTGAGTGAGTTTCGCTTGTTGCACCCGCCACAGCAGGCGTCCGTAGATCGTGCTGAGGTCCGTGGGATCGGCTTCGTTGCGCTGGTGCTGATCGATGCGCGTTCCGCCGACCGCCGCGTTGATGATGAAGATCGGCATCTTCTGGCTTTCTAGCAGGCGTTTCGCCAACTCCATGCCCCACCAGCCGAGTTCGGCCTTTTCGCCATTTTGCGCCTTCCAGACCGGGTTGCACCAGAGGTTGCCCGGAGCGTCTTTCGGGTTCTGGGAGGGACGGCCATAGCTGCGAATCCATTCGCTCGTTTCCGGCGGTGACTTCTCCCCGGTATCCGTGGCGAGGGCGTTCGATTGGCCTTCGATGATATAAGCATCGCCGCAAACAAGATTGCCGACCGTTTCTAACACCGTCTCCTTTCCACCCACCTTCGTGGCGAACTCCACTTTGTATTTGATGAGCCCTGGCTTAAGCTTCGCGGTCAAGGCATAGGAGTTATTGACCGCCGGTTTCGCCGTCTCGGTTTTGATCAGTTTGTCGTCCGCATAGAGTTTCAAAACGACCGAGTCGGCGGCATCGGTCAGCGTGCCATTGTAAAAGAGCGAACCTTCGTTCATGGCGTCCCGTGCAAAAAACTGGCCCTCCACCGGCTTTTCATCTTTTGCCGGAACGCGGGCCAACCATGGGTCGCTCTTGGGTTCGGTAACCGCGACTTCGACGCTCTGCACCGCCGGTTTGCCGCCATTACTAACGGTCGCGGTCACCGTCATCTTGCCGCTGTTCTGCGCCCGCTTGAGCAGCAGTTTCTCCGGAGTGCTTTCGTGGATCGTCGCGAGGCCGCTGACTTTCCAATCGATCTTCAAGTCTGCCGCGCCTTTCGCCTGCATCGCCGCGAGATTTGTCATCTGCGGCACGACCTCGATCGCTGCCCGGCCATCCCAAGCGAGCGGCGCCTTCAGCGTGAAGACCGGCTCCTGAATGTCTTCCTTCACCGCGATCGCGATTTGCTTCTCTTTCACTTCATTCGGATAGACCGCTTTGAGAACGAGTGTCACCGACTGGTCGCTCGTCACTCGGCCCGCATCGTAGGTGTAAGTGAGTCGATCCGTCGACACGATGGACTCCTGTTCGTCGCTCTTCAGCACCCAGTAGATTTTCTGCGCGCCGCCCGCCTGCGCGGTGAAGGTTGCGCTTTTTCCTTCCATGACGGTCGCCTTCTCCGGCGAAACAGAAAACGTCGTTCCGGGGAGGATCATGGGTCCCACCAGCGTTTGCAGCGGCTTCTGATTTTCATACTGCAACCGCACCCACTCCGGCGAGCGCACCACTTTCGAAACCCGCACCTCATCGATATCACCGACAAAGTCGTAGTTGTTATACCAGCCACCGATCCATAGTCTCGCTGGAGTTTTGATGGCCAGTGGCGCTCCCGCAGTCATCGAGGTGCCTTCGAGCACCCCATTCACATACACCCGTGAGTCACCTTTTTGATAGGTGTGGATCACGTGGACCCACTCGCCCATCACCATCCGGCCCTGGGTCGAAACATCAGCGCCGGAGAAGTAACACTCCATCTTCACATGCGGCGGGCTTTCAAAGTGCATGATGACTTTGCCCTGGGCTTGTTCGTTGCCCCACGCGAGGACGCGGCCATTTGCCTGCTCCGGACGGAACCAGGCCTCCGAACTGTGAGGGCTAGCTCCCTCGGGATAGTTAGTGATTTTATCGCCGCAAAAAATTCCCGAATCCCCCGTGAAATGCCGCGCCTTGCCGACCATCCCAGCCGAGAGGGTCGTGCCGACATCCTTCGACTCCAGCGTGCCGACGTCATCCGCCACGCTGTCGCCGAGATGCCACACGCTCAGGTAGCCGTTCGATTCATTGAACACCGCTTTCCCATTTGACTCACTCAGTGCATCCGCTTTCCCGTAAAACACCCGCAATTCCTGCCGAGCATTTCCCGTGATCTTCGGCACCCGCACCCACACGGCGGCCTCGCCGCGAGGTGCATCCCAATCCTCGATCTGATAGGGAAGCGCTTGGCCGTCGCCCGTGGCGAAGCGCACATCCTCGCCGTGGGGCTGCGCCATGGTGAAATCGAACGAATCCTTGTTCAGACGTACGAGTAGTGGAAATTCCTCAATCGAAACTCCAGCTGGCACATTAGCCCCCTCCGGTGTCGTTAGAATGAAGAAGGAGGCCGACTGCTTCCAAGCCGCATACTCCGCCGGGACGGGCGCAGCCATGATCAGGGTGGGAGCAAAGGCAAAAAATGCGGCACCTGCGTAACGCAACAGCATGAGAGGAAGGTTTATCATGGCGATCGATAAGAGGAACCCGCCCATTCCACTGCTTCTTTCAGTCATTCAGTAAATCACCGAGGCATTCCGCCACACCTGCGGCCGGAGTCGGTTTTTTCCTCAGTAACTATTTTTCAGACGGTTTCGGATTGCCTCGTCCGGGGTTCGGGAGACGATAGCAGCGCATGGCGTATTTGGCAGACCGGGCATACGAATTGATTTCTTCCGCACACGAGCGAAAGCGACTGGCGCACGCATTTCTCATCAGCGGGGCGCACGGCAGCGGCAAGGAAAACCTCGCCGCGCGGATGATCCAGCTCGTCAACGGCGGCGGGCAAGCCGGCGGGTTTGATTTGTTTGGCGAGGCAGTGGTGGTGGAGACGCCGCCCCTAGATGAGCTCGAAAGCGGCTGGATCCGCATCATCCGCCCGCGCATGAAATCCCGCCGCATCGGGGTGGATGAAATTCGCGATCTCGAACAAACACTGCATCTCGCCGCGCCGGGCGGTGCGTGCAAGGTCGGTGTTATCACCGAGGCGGATCGGATGAACGATCAGGCATCGAACGCGTTTTTAAAAACCTTGGAGGAACCACCGCAGAACACCCTGCTGTTACTGCTCACGGCAAATCCGCAGCGCTTGTTGCCGACGATCCTCTCTCGCTGCGTGCGGCTGCCGTTGTTAGGCGGCCGGGCCTTGCTCGAGAACGGCGGCGCCGAACTGGTGGCCGCGCTGAATACCGCCGCAGCGCGCGGTTTCGGCACACCGGTCGCCGCACTACACCTCAAGGCCGCCTTCGCCTCCTTTCTATCCGAATTCCGCGAGCAGGCGGATGCTGCGGCCAAGGCGGCGGAGAAGGAGGAAGTCGCCGCCTACCGCGACTCCACCGACGGCAGGTGGCTCAAGGAGCGCGAGGATTTCCACAAGGCCGCCGCCGAAGCGGAATACCTCGATGCCCGCAACCGCCTCTTCGATGTGCTGATGGCGTGGATGGCCGATCTGCTGCGCATGAAAGTGAACGGCGGTGGGCTGGATTTCCCCGAATCCGCACCCGCCTTGCGCGGCATCGCCGAGGCAGAACCGGAGAGCAAGCTCCTCAACCGCATGGAAGCGCTGGAC
>JBBQDJ010000170.1:0-7822 GCA_038319595.1 Verrucomicrobiales bacterium | reverse complement strand
TTCTTCGATATCGAGGTCCGCAGAAAGGCCTACGAAAATTTAAAACGCCGCGGGATCGATAAACTCATCGTCATCGGCGGCGACGGTTCGTTCCGTGCGCTCAACCAGTTTTACAGCGACTTCGGCGTGCCTTTCGCCGGTATCCCCGCCACCAGCGACAATGACATCGCCGGCACCGACTACTGCCTCGGGGTCGATACCGCGCTCAACGTCATCCGCGAAGCCATCGACTCCATCCGCGACACCGCGTCTTCGTTCCGCCGTGCGTTCGTCATCGAGGTCATGGGCCGCCACTGCGGCTACCTCGCACTAACAAGCGCCCTCGCCTGCGGTGCGGAAATCTGCCTCATCCCGGAGATCCCTTACGACCTCGACACGATCGGCGCACGTCTCAGATACGATCTCGACAACGGCCGCACCTACGCCATCGCCGTCGTCGCCGAGGGCACGAAAATGGCCGACTATCTCACCCGCTACATCAACGACTCCGTCGGCATGGAAGCCCGCCTAACCGTTCTTGGCCACATCCAGCGCGGCGGTTCGCCCACCGTGCTCGACCGCGTGATGGCCTACAAATTCGCCGTCGCCGCCGTCGATGCACTCGATGAAGGGCAGACCAACTCGATCATGGTCTTCAAGGATGGAACTTACGGCCATTTGCCGATCCACGAGGTCGCGGACGCGAAATACAAACTCGACCCCGCGCTGCTCAAGCTGGCGGGACCGCTGGCATCGTAAAACTTATTTTACCACCACCGGCGGCGGGAAGGGTTGCTCGGAAATCACCCATTCCTCGTTCTTGTCCGAAAACGTTTTTAACGCCCACTCGCTCGGCAGCAGGGCGACGAGCCATCCGTTAGAATCCCGGGCAAGCGCGGCGCCGAGTGATAGAGACGGCCTTGCTTCTGGCGCCAGCGGATCACCTTCCTTAGGCTTCAGCCAGCGGGCAAGCGACCAGTTGGCTTGCTCGATGCGGGTCTCGGCGGCGTATTCGCCTTCGAGGCGGTATTGCAGGACCTCGAATTGCAGTGGGCCGACCGCGCCTAACAACGGAATCTGCGGACCTTCGTTATCGATCAAGACAAACTCGCTGGCAACGCCTTCCTTGAGGAGTTGTTGGAGACCGTCGCGGAAGCGTTTGTATTTCGCGGTGCTCTTGTTGTGCAGGAAGGAAAAACATTCCGGAGCGAAACGCGGGATTTCATCGAAGGTGACGCCGGGCGTGGAGGAAAGCGTGTCGCCGATGAG
This sequence comes from Verrucomicrobiales bacterium, assembly GCA_038319595.1. Classification (GTDB taxonomy): domain Bacteria; phylum Verrucomicrobiota; class Verrucomicrobiia; order Verrucomicrobiales; family Akkermansiaceae; genus Luteolibacter. The sequence continues at coordinate 6,574 of JBBQDJ010000170.1, read as the reverse complement.
TAGATCGTAGTTTCCAACCAGGCCGACGACATCGCCAGCGAAGGCATCGTCCACCGTTTCGCGTTCGCGGGCGAACAGGCGCTGCGAGTTGGCAAGTCTGACTTTTTCACCAGTGCGACCGTTGATCACGTCCATGTCGCGCTTGAACTGGCCAGATACAATTCTAACGAACGCGATGCGGTCGCGGTGCTTCGGATTCATGTTCGCCTGGATCTTGAAGACGAATGCGGAAAACTCCTCAGACGCCGGATCGATCGTCATCTCGCCGCTCTCGCGCGGCGTCGGCGGCGGCGAGAGTTCAAGGAAACGGTCCAACAGAAGCTGGACACCGAAGTTGTTAGCCGCACTGCCGAAGAATACGGGTGTGAGTTCACCGGCGAGGACTTTTTCCAGATCAAACTCCGCGCCTGCGCCTTCGAGCAGCTCCAACTCATCGCAGACCTGCCGGTAAGTCCCTTCTTCCAGCGCGTCTTTCACGCTCTCATCCTCAATGCCACTCACCGCCACCGGCGCGCGATAGGCACCATGCACCGTGCGTTGGAAAAGATGCACCTGCTTTTGCTCACGATCATAAACGCCGCGGAAGCGCGGGCCATCGCCGAGCGGCCAGTTCACCGGAAACGCTTGAATCCCGAGCACCGACTCCAGTTCGTCGAGCAGGTCCATCGACGGCCGGGCCGGGCGGTCCAGCTTGTTCATGAAAGTGAAAATCGGCACGCCCCTCCGGCGGCAGACTTCGAAAAGTTTCCGCGTCTGGCTTTCGATGCCCTTACCGGCGTCCACCACCATGACGGCGGCGTCCACGGCGGTGAGAACGCGATAGGTGTCTTCGGAGAAATCTTTGTGCCCCGGCGTGTCGAGGATGTTGACGACACAGTCCTTGTATTCGAATTGCAGGACGGTGGAGGAAACGGAAATGCCCCGCTGTTTTTCCAGATCCATCCAGTCCGAGGTCGTTGCCCGCTGGTTTTTTCGGGCAGTGACGCTACCAGCCAGGTTGAGCGCGCCGCCGTAGAGCAGGAATTTCTCCGTCAGCGTCGTTTTCCCGGCATCCGGGTGGGAGATGATCGCGAACGAGCGGCGACGATTCACCTCACGCTGCAGCGCGGGCGAAGGAATGGCGAAAGGAGAGACGGACATGAAATCGGGCCGCAGGGACTAAACCCCACGCCGTTTCCGATCAAGCCCGGATGCAATCGGCAAGTCTGAGAACAAATCCCTGAAAAAGGATCGGCGGATGTTGGAGGGGGAACCTACAACATCCGCCGACTTTTTTTGGGGGGAGTATTTCGTCGTGGCCCGCGACACCATTTCGGGGGGAGGTGGTGATCGCGGAGACCCATGAGAAGTATCCCATTTCCGGCCACAAACCATGACGTGATCACGTAAAACGGCGACTTCACAGGATTTTTATCTGACGATTTCGCCCCATTCCCACGGATCGGCGGGCAGGAACTGATTGTGGATTGATGAAATCCGGGGGATCCGCATTCTCCCGCCATGCGTGAGGACACCCGCCGATGGATCGAGCGCGATCAGGCGCACTGCTGGCACCCGTTCACGCGGCAGGGCGAGTGGTGCGCGCGTGGGCATGAGCCGCTGGTGATCGTCCGTGGTGAGGGTTCGTGGCTATGGGATTCCGAAGAACGGCGCTATCTGGATGGAAATTCGTCAATCTGGACCAACATACACGGTCACGCGCATCCGTTGATCAACGCGGCGATCCACGAGCAGTTAGAAAAAGCCGCGCATACGTCGTTTCTCGGTTTCACTCATCCCCTCGCCGTGGAACTCGCCGGACGGCTGTGCGGTTTTTTCCCAGAGCACACCTTGGAGCGTGTCTTCTTTTCCGACGATGGTTCGACCGCCGTCGAGTGCGCCTTGAAAATGGCCGTGCAATACCGCCAGCAAACCGGCGAACCTGATCGAACCCGCTTCGTGGCCTTCGCGAACGGCTACCATGGTGATACACTTGGCGCCGCTTCGCTCGGTGGCGTGGGAAGGTTCTTCGAACGCTTCCGCGGCATGGGTTATCCGGTCCAGCATGTCGCGTCGATGGAGGAACTCCGCGCTCTAACCGGTAAAGACATCGCGGGAATCATCATCGAGCCACTCATCCAGGGCGTCAACGAAATGCGCCCCTGGCCCGCTGGGATGCTAGCCGAACTCCGCGCTTGGTGTGATGAAACTGGCGTCCATCTCATCCTCGACGAAGTGATGACCGGCTTTGGCCGCACCGGCACCATGTTCGCCTGCCAGCAGGAAAACGTCATCCCGGATTTCCTCTGCCTCGCCAAAGGCCTCACCGGTGGCTACCTGCCGCTCGCCGCCACGCTTACCACGGGAAAAGTCTACGATGCCTTCCTCGGCAGCGCCGACCGCGCCTTTTACTACGGTCATAGTTACACCGCAAATCCGTTAGGCTGCGCCGCTGCACTCGCCAATCTCGATCTTTTCGTCACCGAGAGAACCCTCGAGAATCTCCCGAAAAAAATCTCCCGACTAACTGATGGCTTGGCTGCATTGAAATCCAACTACCCTCTCGTCCACGAAATCCGCCAATGCGGGTTCATCGCCGGCATCGAACTCCGCCGCCCCGATGGCGAGAAATTCCCACCCGGCGAACGCTTCGGCGAATCCATCTGCCTCGCCGCCCGCGCCCACGGCTTGCTCACCCGGCCCATCCTCGACACCATTGTTTTGATGCTGCCACTTTCTAGCAGCATCGCGGAGATCGATCATGCGATTCACGCATTAGAAGCGGCACTCTCTTGACGGACCGCGAGTCTCCGACTCGCTCTCCATAAAAGCGAGTCAGAGACTCGCGGTCCGTTCATCGCCTGACAATCCCTCGCACACGGACATCACTCCCGAGCTGCAAGAAATCAATCTCCTCCAAACGCAAGGACTCCTTCAATCCCGCACCCGCCAGCCCGGGAGTCGGTCCGCCGCAAAGCAAGGGCGCCTGATAGACCACCACTTCATCGACCAAACCCGCTTCAAACAACGCAGCTGAGAAAATGCCACCGGCTTCCACCATCACCGTCAGCACGCCTTGTTCGCTGGCAAGTTTGCGCAGCGTTCCCACAAGATCGGAACGGGGACGGATCAGGGTTCGCTCCGGCTGTTCGGGCAAAGACTCAGGACGATCCGTGACAATCACACGCCAAGGTTGCGGGCGACCTTCCAACAATTCCGGGATGCGTATCGTCAATGCAGGGTCGTCACGGCGCACGGTCTCGCCGCTGGTTAGAATCGCATCCACGGTCGAGCGAAGCTTCTGCACGTCTGCCCGCGCAAGCTCGCCCGTCAACCACTGGCCTTCGCCCGGCGGACGAGTGATTCGGCCGTCTAGGCTCATCGCTGATTTCCAAATCACCCAGGGCAATCCGGTTTCACGGACTTTGAAAAACGGGCGCAGTATTTTCTCCGCATCGTCCGAACAAACGCCGGGGACCACTTCGATTCCGGCTGCTTCCAATAGAGCATCCGCACGCCCGGCATGATCGGGATTTCTATCCAAACAGGCGTAAACCACCCGCGAGATGCCGGCGTCGATCAGTCCTTGGGTGCACGGCGGCGTGCGGCCCTGGGTGGAGCAGGGCTCGAGAGTAATATAGATCGTCGCGCCACCGACAGCCTTGCTGGCAGCATCTGCCAGGGCTTCGCGCTCGGCGTGGGGTTGTCCAGCCGCGCGGTGCCAGCCTTTGCCTAGCAGAACATCGTTTTTTACAATCACCGCGCCGACTGGAGGATTCGGAGCGGTGCGGCCGATGCCTTTGCGGGCTTCGTCCAAGGCCAGACGCATCCAGTGGATGTCATCATTCATTCGACTTCGGGCGGGGTGGCGGGAGGGAATGGTTCCTGGTCGGGATTGTCCTCCTCGTTCACGACGGGCACGGCCTCTCCCAATTCAGTTAGGCGCTTTTCGATCATGAATCGAAGATCGCTGGCGACGACACTCGCGTTGGTTTTGTCATTGAATTCGGTCCAATAATAGATTCCGAAGACATTGGCTTTTTCAAGAAAATCCTCCAGCGTGATGAACGGCGATGGCTCTTTCAGGATCAGCCCATGCCGCTCCACGCAGTCCTTGAGAATCTGACTGACCGTTTGCGGCGAAGATCCCAAGGCCACGCGGACCGTTAGAGTCCGGCGGACGCGACGGTTGGAGAGCGTTAGATTGGTCACCCGGTTTTCCAGGAACAATGAATTGGGCACCAGCGTTTCTTTCCCATCCGACCCACTCAGCACCGAGGAACGGGTGTTGATTTCCGTGATGGTTCCCGTCACGCCGCCGATGTCCACCACGTCCCCGACGCGGATCTTGCGTTCGAACAGGACGATGATGCCACTGATGAAATTCTTGATCAACGTCTGGGTGCCGAAACCGAGTCCGATGGCCAGCGCGCCACCGAAGAACGCGAACACCGTTAGAGGAATTTTTAGGAAATGCAGCGTTCCCACCGCGAGTAGGAATCCGACCACGAGCATCAGCCAGTTCCCCAGAGTTTTCGCCTGCGCCTCCGCAATCCGGCCGTGGCGGATCACGATGTGCCGGAGCCGGTGGTTGATCCGGGTGGCGATAAAATAGGCGACGCCGAAAGAAAGAATCGCGATGATGAATTTTCCCAGCGAGACCCCCCGTTTCTCCGTGATAGGAATACCGCCGAGCATCACGGTATCGTCATATTGGAAGACTTCGAAACGCCAGATGCTCCTGATTGAATCCCAAGCGGAGGTGGTGACATCGGAAACCTTTTCTGATAGAGATTTCTCGACGGATGTCTTGTCGAAGTCATCGATCCAGCGCTGGACCATCCGCCGTTGGGCGGACACGGCCTGAGATACCCGCTGGATGACTGCCTGCTTGTCCCACAGGGCCACCCGCACATCGCTGAGCGGGACTAACCGAGGATCACCTGCGGGCATCGAGTTCGCGCGGGATTCCTGGTTTCTGATGTCCGCATCCACTGCGGCCATGTCGTTTTCGATCACAGCCTCCCAAGCAGTTAGCCGCACCAGCGCAGAGCGGAGAGATTGCAAGGCGGTGCCTCGGACTGCCTTGTCGGTGGATGTCAGCACCATCCGCCGATTCTGATAAATATCCGGCACATACGAATCCAACTGATCGAGCGACTCCAGCGTTTCGAGAATATGTTGGAAGGAATCGACCCGGGTTTCCTTGGACTCCATTTTGACCCGGGCGAGCGCGAGTTCCGGCGAGTTTTCAATCGGTGTCCCGGTTGGCGTGTCCCGCTCCAGTTTGTCCACGACGGCTTGCATGGCTGCCTTTGCTAGCGTCGCCGCTTGATTGCTCTTAATGATTCCTGAGATTTCCTTACGCAACGCTGCCTGCCGATCCGCGGCCGCCTGGGTCACCTTGGCCAGGTCCTTATCGGAAAACTCCACTTTCTTCCGGACCACGGCGATCTGCCGGTCTAGCAGGGACAACTGGATTTTCGCGGTGTCCGCCTGATCCTGGAGCAGCGCCACATTCGCTTGCAGATAGGTCGCACGCACGGAGAGTAGCCGTGATCTGGCCCGCTCCACGGCGACTCTCCATTTCATGGCTCCATTGTCGCCGGTCTCGTTCTCAGCCTCTGCGGCGGCGATTCTGGAGGGTCCCTCAGCCGCCCGACCTTCCTGTTGAATCTCTGCTAGAGTGCGGTCGAAAAGCGCGAGCGAGGAAACGTAGGACGCAGACTTCTCGCGCAGCGCGTCCTGCTGGTTGACCAGTTGGTCGAGCAACAGAATCGAGTAAGGCGGTTTCTCGGAAAAGCCCGTCCACGCCGAATCCGCATCGCGGGCCGCCTCAAGTCCCTTTCGAGCATCCGGCATTGCATCACTGACTTTCGCGTAACGATTGATACCGAGAATGGTCTGTTCGAGATTCCGACGGTGTTCAGCCAGTTCCGCCACATCCACTCCGTCAGGCAGCTGCGCCTCGGCCTCCGGTTCATTGACACGGGCGAAGGCGGCCCTCGTCTCCTTCAGCCATTGATCCATCCGCGCCTTCTTTTCGTCCTGAGTTTCGGCCGTCGTTTTGCCATCCGCCGGCGCAGGGTTTAGCGACAATTTTGGGATCTGGCCCGTCAATGGCGCGGCGAATGCCAGAAGTCCCAGAAGCGCTGACAGAAATCGTTTTGACTGGAAAATCATAGGGGCTGCGGCTCGTTTGATCGAAATTCCATTAGAGATCACCCCGATCATCTTTTTCGAGTTGGATTCTATCAGCAAGGTTGCGGGCTTTCACGCTGTTGCGTTTGGCCCAGCGCTCGACGGCCATCTGGCGTTTTTCCGAGCGCTTCCTCAGCGCGGCGATTTCGTTTTCGAGATTGAGGAAATTTTCATAACGCGCGGGATCGAGCGTCCCGGCCTCGACGGCCGCGCGGATGGCGCACTTCGCGTCGTTGCGGTGGCTGCAATCGGAGAACTTGCAATCGGCGGTTAGAGATTCCACGTCGGCGAAACTATCGCGCAGCGTGGCCTCGTCGGTCCACATCTGGATCTCGCGCATGCCGGGATTGTCAATGAGCATGCCGCCGCCGTTAGGGAGCGGGACCAGCTCGCG
>JBBQDJ010000169.1:0-7839 GCA_038319595.1 Verrucomicrobiales bacterium | reverse complement strand
CGACGTGCTCGCGCAGAAACCGGATCTAGTATTTATGGAGCATCGCGTGAATGGCGGTGGCGGCTTTGAAGCGAAGTCGGTGGAAGGCATCGTGCGGCAGATTTGGAAAGCGAATCCGCAGACTGACATCTGCCTGATCTACACGCTCAGCGAGGGCATGCTCAAGAACATGCAGGCCGGCAAACCCTCGCGTTTTGGCAGCATCATGGAGACCGTGGCGAATGCGTATGGCATTCCCTCCATCGACCTCGGGGTCGAGATCGCGAAGCGTGAAAAGGCCGGTAAACTCATCTTCAAAGCCAAGGGCTGGCAGGATGGCGACCTCGTCTTCTCCGCCGATGGCACGCATCCGAATGAAGCGGGTCACGCGATCTACCGCGATACGGTGGTGCGCTCGATGTTCCAGATGATGGGCGGCGACAAAGCAACGGCCCACACCCTGCCCCAGCCACTGGAGGCTGACTGCTGGGAAAACGCCAGAACCGTGCCGATCCAGAAAGCCACCCTCAGCGCCGGATGGAAGCCCATTGATCCCATGACTGATGCGATTTACCGCAACGACTCCGGACGCACCCATGCCATGCTGCGCGGCGGGATGAAGTGCGATCTAGCAGGTGAGACTATCACGCTGAAATGGAACGGCACCACCCTCGGGTTCAGCGATATCCCCCAAGGCGATGCCATGGAGATCGAGGTTACCATCGATCAAGCGCCGCCCATCCTCATCAAGCGACCGCAGACAGAGCAAAGCCACACCTATTCACGCTTCTTCTATCTTCCCGAGCAACCACCCGGCGAACACACCGCCGTCATCAAGATCAAGACCTTGCCAGCGGGCATGTCGTACTACGCGGGTCAGTTGCTGGTTGTTGGCAAATTCATTCCCTAAGAGTGCCCACCACTCGGATGACGGAAATGGTGGAGGCGGTGCCGCTATTGGGTCGTATCGAATCTGGAAAGCTCGGGTGCTCACGGCAACCGCTGAGTCTAGCAGAACTTTGCCGCGGCATCGTAAGGACGATGAGTACGGCCAGTGGCGCGGACACCGGAATCATTGTGACTGCGCCGGATGAGCTTGCGTCGCTGGATGCCAATCTGGTTAGCGGCATTCTGGAAAATCTCCTCATAAACGCAGTGAAATATTCAAAACCCGGCAGCCCGATCTCACTCGTCGCAGCGATGGGAAATGGACGTGTCATTTTCACCGTGCGCGACGAGGGCATCGGCATCCCGCTGGAAGATCTGGCGCGTGTCTCTGATCCATTTCACCGCTGTGGAAATGTCGGCGAAATTCCTGGAACCGGATTGGGACTGGCCATCGCACGACGTTACGCCGAATTGCATGGTGGCACTCTCGGCATCGAGAACACCGTCGGCCTCGGCACCGACTCCATCGCGGACGCGTCCGTTTCGGGAACCTACCGGATCTACCTGATAGACTCTGGAAGCACTGAATCTGGCAAGAAATACGCGATGCGCATAGTTCGCGATCCGCTGCACACGTATTGGTTCGAGCATCGCCAAAGCATTACGGGCCCCGATGCTGGTTGGGCCGCCAACGGTCTTAGCAGACAGTTCGGAGCGGAGCATTTTCTCTCCACTTCCGGCGATACTCACATGCTTGACATGACTCCCGGCAATCGGGGCCTTGCCACCGAATCCCGCTACGCCACTGTCCGCGCGATGCAAGATGCGCCACTCGCATTGGGCCGGGCCTACTCCGACACCGAGGCAAACATCCACGTCACACCGATCAAAAAAGCCGGCACCACTCCGGAGGCACTTGATGTCGTCGTAAATCACGGATCCTTCCCCACAAACCATGCGCCCGCGCTGACCATGGTGCCAGCCACTGTCGCGAGTCTCGCCGCAGGCATTTCCCAAGTGTTCACAACCACCGCGACTGATTCTGATAGCGATACGCTGGCCTATTACTGGGAGTTCGACGACCCGGATGCCGACGCTGGATTCGCCATCGGCGGCAGCAATCCCGACACATGCCTCGCCACTTCAGGCATGCACACCTGGACGCGCGCTGGGACCTACCTCGTGCGTTGCACGGTGACTGACATGAAGGGCGGCAAAACCACCAAGTCGTCGCAAGTCACCATCACCGGCGGCCTGACGGCGATGTTAGATATTAGTGGCACCATTCTTGATGAAAACGGAATCCCTATCGCCGGGGCCGTCGTCAACAATTACAACGGACTCGTCACCTCCCCGCAGACCATCCCGCTCGTAAATTTCAACGCCTCCAATTTCAGCGGTGCAGCCTCACACCGCTCTCACCGGTGCTGCTGGCATGATGACTCGAAGCGTGGAAATCGGTCCCGAGCCCGCAAAATTCTATCGGGTGAAAGCCTCATGGTGAAACGGCATCAACGGGCTGCATTCACCTTGCGATGGGCCAGGGAACACGGGTAACCGCCGCGAGACTCTCTCCTCAGCAAAGTATTTACTCTAGCAGAAAAAGTGAACTTTTTCGGCCAGGGTGACCCCACCGCTGGTCAAGTGGATGGACGATTGGACACCGTCGTCAAGCAGCCGATGCAATTTGATCTCTCACGCCAGATCCCTTTCAGAGCAGTGCATCAGAGCTGAGAACGGGGATGTAAAGTTTTTGTAAAGCTTCGAAACTTTCGTCATTATGCGGGTTTCGGATCGGACGGGCGATTCCTATCGCCTCGAAATCTAACCACTACAGCGCAAATTACCCGACGAACCCATGAGTGCGACATCGACCATCCGGCTCCCCAAAATCTCGGCACCCCCAAGTCTGCTGAACGGGTTCCTCCATTGCGAATCTGAAGCTGTGGGCGTCGTCCGAGCCAACGGTGAATACCGCCTAGTGGCGATCCGATCCATCGCCGCAGGACAGCGGATGTTTCGTATCGAAGGGGACGAGACGAATACTCCGACGCGCTACTCGTTGCAAATCGGCCACAACCAACACATCGATCTCAGCAACGATTACAGTGCGGAGGAGATCCTCGACCGGTATTTCTGGCGGTTCATGAATCATAGCTGCGATGCCAACTCGATGATCCATGAGCGGGAAGTCGTTAGCTTGCGTGCGATCCAGCCTTGGGAAGCGGTGACGTTCAACTACAACACCACGGAATGGGAAATGGCCGAGCCTTTCAATTGTAGCTGCGGAAGTGCCAGTTGCCTCGGAGTCATCCAAGGCTTGAAATTTCTGACCTTGGCACAGCGCGAGCGACTGGAGATGATCGCGCCACATCTCAGCGGACTCGCTTTTGAGACCTCTGGGATGACCGAAGCATGAATATGATCCGGGATGACGAGCCGCTAAGGGAAGCGGTTGATGCAAGCGATCCAGCCTTGCTGCACGGTTTCTTTGAGAACTCCGTCCGTCGCTGGCCGGAGCGGGTGGCGCTGGAAATTCCGCCGGGTAATGGCCGAGTCCTCCGCGAGCTTCTCACCTATGCTGAGCTCGATGCCGCATCGAGCGCACTGGCGGCACGGTTAGGGTGTTTGATCCACGGTGAATGTGTGATTGGGATTCTCCTGCCACGGACCTGCGGTGAACTTGTTGTCGCGCAACTCGCCGTGTTGAAAGCGGGTGCTGCCTACAATTGTCTCGACCCCTCGTTTCCGGATGAACGCATCCGGGTAATCATAGAAGATGCCGAGATAGGCATTCTTCTAACCAACAGCGAGGGGAGAATACGCCCGGGAGTTTGCGGGCTGGAAGCGCTGCGGACGATCGATATCCTTCAGCCCTTGGACCTAGAGGAAGGAGCCGCAAAGTTGGCGTCATGGCTGACACCGGCAAGCCTCGCCTACGTGATCTACACCTCGGGCACCACCGGACGGCCAAAGGGAGTGATGATCGAGCACCACAGTATTGCCAACTTGGTTGCATCTGATCTTGAAGCCTTTGCTCTCACCCCACTGGATCGGGTCGCCCAAGGATCCTCGGCGGCTTATGATTCATCGGTCGAGGAAACTTGGCTCGCATTCGCCGCAGGGGCCACGCTGGTGGTCATGGATGATGACAGTGCCCGACTGGGACCCGACTTGATCGGCTGGCTGCAAAGTGAGCGCATCACGGTGTTCTGCCCCCCGCCGACGCTGCTTCGCGCCACCGGATGCAGCGATCCGCAGACTGCGCTGCCTGACCTGAAACTGCTCTATGTCGGAGGCGAGGCATTGCCACGCGATGTGGCGGATCGTTGGTCGCGGGGTCGCAAATTGGTCAATGGCTATGGCCCTACCGAATGCACGGTGACCTGCCTGCGTGAACGCATCGTCGAGGGTTTTCTCATCACCATCGGTAAACCTGTTAGCGGAGCGGTGGCCGTGGTGCTGAACGATCAACTGGAGGAAGTCCCGGTCGGCGGGGAAGGGGAACTCTGCATGGGTGGCATCGGCCTAGCGCGGGGATACTGGAAACGACCTGATCTAACGGACGAGAAATTTATTACCCATCCGTTCTTCGGCAGGATTTACCGCACGGGTGACCTCGTGAATCAGGACACAGAGGGAAGATTTTTTTATCATGGCCGGATGGATTCACAGGTAAAACTGCGCGGCTATCGTATCGAACTCGGCGAGGTTGAATCGCGCTTGGCTGAATTTTCTGACGTGCGAGCAGCGGCCTGCAAGGTGCAGGAAGATGGCGAAATCCCAGTGATCGTAGCCTTTGTGGTGCCGGTTGATCCCTCCCTTCCGCCGTCTGTGGAGGATCTCAAGACGGCGTTGGGCAAAATCCTACCTGGCTACATGGTGCCAGTGCGGATCGGGTTCCTCGAGCATCTGCCGACCACGGTGGGTGGCAAATTGAACCGCGCCGCACTCCCTCGACTCGAAGGCGCGGTGATCCAGTCGATTGAATCTAACGTGCCGCCGCGCAACCCGATGGAAGCCCGGCTTGCGCTCGCCTTTCAGGAGATCCTCAAGCTGCCGCTGCCAGTCTCTATCCACGATGATTTTTTCAACGACCTGGGTGGAGACTCCTTGAGAGCTGCCCTGCTGGTGACCTTGCTGCGCAGCGATACCGCCACGGCCTGGGTCACCGTTCGCGATCTCTACGAATCCCGCAGCGTCGCTGTGCTAGCCGACCGCGCCTGCCTAATTAACGAGCCGGCACCTATAACTCGGAACGAAAAATCCGGTGCGCCGGCGTGGCCTTTTCTCGTCACTGTGGTGCAGGCCCTCTGGCTGATAGGAGTTCTCATTGTGTCGGCAATTGTTGCTTGGTGGATTGGGTTCGAGTTGCTGCCAGCTCTCACTCGGAGCGTGGGGCTTGTGCCGCTCATTCTGCTTGCCCCTTTGGTGGTATTCGTAGGTTTGGCGATTTATACGTCGCTTTCGCTGCTGTTCGCCGTAGTTATCAAACGAGCTCTCATCGGGCGCTACCAGGCATTGCGAGCGCCGGTCTGGGGAGGATTCTATTTGCGAAGCTGGATCGTGCAGCAATCGGTCCGGCTCATTCCGTGGGGAATATTTGAAGGCACCGTCTTTCAACCGATGGCACTGCGTGCGTTAGGTGCCAAAATCGGACGGCGTGTCCACATCCACCGGGGGGTGGATCTGCTGCGAGGTGGCTGGGACCTGTTGGAAATCGGCGACGACGTAACGCTGAGCCAGGATTCCGCCGTCCGTTTGGTCGAGCTGTACGACGGAGATATCGTCGTCGGTCCGGTGGTTCTTCAAGATGGGGTCACCTTGGATACCAGGGCGGGCGTGGCGGGTCATACCGTATTGGAAAAAGGGGCTTATCTCACCGCCTTGTCGTCGCTGCCTCCGGGTGGGCGGATTCCTCAAGGCGAGCGCTGGGATGGCGTTCCGGCCCGTGCAACCGGGCTGGCCCCCGTTCCTCCGCCGCTGACGGGCGACGGACGGGTGTTGTCCGAGATCCAACACGCATGGGCGCTGACCATGGCGCGGGCGGGTGTCGTGCTGGTGTTGGCATTGCCGCTTGAGGCGATGACGATACTCGCTTGCCTTGCCTTCGGCTTGAACGGAGAACGGGTTTGGGCCTGGCTATTCCAGCCGACGGATGCCTGGACACCGTGGGTGTTAGGCATCGGACTGGAATTGCTGGCGGTGCCTTTGACACTGGTGTGGATGGCCGTTGTCACGAGATTGTTAGGCAAGGTGCGGGAGGGTGTGATCAGCCGTTTGAGCCTGTCCTTCGTGCGTGTCTGGCTGAAGACGGGCTTGGTGGAAAGGGCCGGTGATATGCTCAGCGGCACCTTATTCTGGCCGCTGTGGTTGCGCTGGGCAGGGATGAAAATTGGACGTGGCTGCGAGGTCAGCACCATCCTGGATGTGGTGCCGGAACTCATCGAGATCGGACCGGAAACATTCTTTGCCGACGGGATCTATCTAGGCGGCCCGCGCATCCAACAAGGCACCGTGGCGCTCGCGCGGACCCGCCTTGGGACCAACACCTTTCTCGGCAACCACGTCGTGATCGCGGCCGGACAAACTCTGCCGGACAACATTCTGCTAGGGATTTCCACTGCTGCCGATGAGCCCTCCCTCATCGAAGGAAGCTCCTGGTTCGGGCATCCTCCGTTCGAGTTGCCGCGCCGGGAAGTGGTGGAGATGGACCACCGCTTGACTCATACTCCGTCGCCTATTCGCTACTGGAACCGCGTGTTCTGGGAGGCACTGCGTTTTGCGCTCCCAATCTTGCCGCTGGCGGTGCTGGTGATGTGGTTCCGGGTTTTGGCCACCGCTTCGGAAGTCTTTTCAGGAGCCGGGTTCTTGTTGGCAGTGGTGCCCTTGGCAACCTTCATCGCCGCAGCCTTCTTGTGCTTGTTTGTCCTCGGGCTGAAATGGATTCTGCTAGGGAAGGTCAAGCCGGGCCAGCACGCGCTGTGGTCCTGCTGGTGCAGTCGGTGGGACTTTCTCTACGTAGCCTGGGGACAATACGCCCGGCGACCTTTGGAGCAACTTGAGGGCACCCTGCTGTTGACTTGGTATCTGCGGGCCATGGGCATGAAGATCGGTAGGCGGGTGGTGCTCGGCCCTGGATTCTCTCAAGTGGTGGACCCGGATATGATCATCATCGGAGACGAGGCGACGGTGAACGCCATGTTTCAGGCCCACACCTTCGAAGATCGCGTGCTCAAGACTGACCATGTCGTCATCCATCGGAATGCGACTCTCGGCAGCGCCAGCGTGCCGCTTTATGGGGCGCAGATCGGAGAGCACACCCGCGTGGCAGCCCACAGTGTCATCATGAAGCGCGAACACCTTTTGCCAAGACTTCACTATGAAGGGGCTCCCACGCGGGCAAAGTAGATAAGATATGGTTTCGTCAATGGGGTTCGGGGCAACGCCCGTTGTCAGCGTTTGAACCATTCACTACTTCGGGGTGGGGGACAGGAGTTCCGGATAGTGCTTTCGGATGAGAGCCTGGTCTTCGACGGTTAGTTCAGAGAGCGCTACGGGCGTATCTTGCGGTCGGGTGCCTTTCTGGTTGATGCGGTTCATCAGGCTCCAGTTGCGGGCTTCTTGGCCGGGTGCCGGGTCGGCGGGTTCGCTAGCTGGGAGATCGTAGCGGGTGAAATCGATCACTTTTTCCGGACTGGTTTGTTTCCAGTCGCGCAGCAAGGCGAGGCGGAAGTCCTTGTTCATGAACCAACGGATTTCGAGATTGTCCTGCGAGGCACGGATGCCTGCGCCACGATGGACGAATTGGTAATCGAGTTTGTCGTTGTTTTGAAATTGCGCACGCCAGAGCAGGCCGAATTCGCCTTGGGTGATGAGCTTGGCATCGGGCCAGCGCCTGCGGGTTTCAGTGAGCCAAATTTTCAGCCCCTCCATGCCGTTGCGTCCGCCGTATCCATAGATCTTGCGGGC
>JBBQDJ010000168.1:0-7844 GCA_038319595.1 Verrucomicrobiales bacterium | reverse complement strand
GAGTTTGCAGAAGGGGTGCAGCGCTTTGACCACGCCTGCGCCTTGGGTCCAGCGCGAACCGGCTCCCGCGGCGAGGGTGACGACGGCGACCTCGCCTTTCTTCAAGGCAGCGAGGCCTTTTTTTCGCGAGGCGGTCGTGATGGCGTCAGCTTGGGTAAGGTCGGTTTCGTGGACGTCCTCGATGATGGCATTTGCGGGAAGCCGGTTTTGGGCGAGACCGATGCGACCGGCCTTGAGATCCTCGCGGATCTGCTCGTGGGCGGTGCGGTCGAAGCCGTGCTGGGCGAGGATTTCTGTGAGGGATTCGCTGTTGCGGTTTTTTCCTTGGCTGCGCGGGAAGATGGAATCGAACAGCGTCTGCACCATGCCACGGAGCTCGGGGTGGTCGCGGCAGGCGGTGGCGAAATGGTCGAGCTCGGCGAGGCGCACCGGCGAGAGTTCATGACGGCCTTTCCGCAAAAGCTGAGGGACAATGTAGCTGTAGTAACCGGCCGGCATCAGCGCGTCTCCACCGGTCAGCAGATCCGCCCAGGTGCCGCGCTCGTTGATGGCGAAGTCGTAAACGACCGGCTCCATCGCGAATGGCAGCGCGGAGGCTAACATTTCCTTGGTTTCGGACATGATTGCCTGGAGCCGCACCTGGCCCTCGGCCTTTCTCCCGGGAGCGAAGATGAAGCCCATGCCGCCGCCGGCCATGCCGCCTAACATCCAGAAGCCCCAGAAATCCTTGCCGAATTCCGAGCTGATTTTTTCAATGAGCGTCTCGGTGTAAAGGTTGCTGGCCCAGGGGATGATGGTCTGGATGGGTTGGCGGAAATTCTCGGTGGTGGCAGCACCGATGGCCGGGATGTCGCCGGTGTGGAGTGCGGTTAGAATTCGATCAAGGATGCCATGGGTCTGTTGGCGGGCGATCCACTCCGGGCCGCTGCGCAGCAGGTATTTCTCGGTGACCATTTCCAGGATGGGGCCGACGTTCTGCGCCATGCCGCCGTGGACGAGCACGAGCGAGTCCTGAAGCTTCCGCCGGGCGTCGGCTGGGACGTCGGTGTCGTCGAGGACCTTGTGGGTGGGCATCAGGCGGCCGCGGGAAATGCCCTGCTCGGGATCACCTTCACCAGCGAGGGCACCTTGAATGAGTTTCATGCCGGGCCAGACGCCGCCGGAGTCTTGCCAACCGCCACCGGAGCCGCCGATCCATTCGCCTAACAGGGCACGGGCGAGCACGATGCGGCGCTCACTTTCCTCCAGTGGTCCGGTCAGCGAGCGGGCCTGGCTGGTGGCGCGCATGCAGACACTGATGAGCGCCGCGAGCAGATTGGTGGAAACGGCGAGACGCGAGCCTTTGGGGATGTTGTTGACGTTTGAAACCAGTTCGAGGCCTTTGCCGGGGCCGACGATGATGGCTAACAGGTCAGCGAGGCTCTGGCCGGAACCTTCGATGCCAGGCGGGACGATGCCGCTGGCGATGACCGCCGCCTTGAGCAGGCCGAGGTAGTCTTTGGCGAAATCGAACACTTCGTTGAGGCTGGAAATTTCCGCGCTGCAAGCGAGATCGACACTGGTTAGACGGAGGATGGGTTCCTCGATAATGCGCAAACTGGCTTCGACCGGCGGGCTGGGGGACTGGTCGCGTCCGTGGACGGCGAGGTCGATGGAAATGTTGAGGACCTTCGCGCCCTCCGGGTAATCCATGCCGAGGAAGAAGATGTCGCTCCAGCCGCAGTGGGTGAGGTCCATGCGGACGGGGGTGCGCTCGCGCAGGATCGGATAGGTGTCGGTGACGGGATCGCGTTTCGTGAGTTCTGGGCGGATTCGCAACGGTTGATCTGCCGGGTGGCCCATGCGGAACATCCATTGGTTGCCGCTGACGCTGCGGACGCTGCGGCGGACTTGGTCGGCGAGCGTCTGGAATGCCAGCCGCTGATAGACGGAAGCGAGTGCACTGGAGATGCCATCGCTCGGGCCATCGGAGCGCTGGGTTTTGAGAAATACGTCGATGGCTTCCTCGAAGCGGCGTTCGAGTAGGTTTTCGTAGCCTTTGAATGGGATTGCCCCGGGTTTTTCGCTGTCTGCAAGATGGAGCGGCAGGTGGAAGCGGTGGATCGAGTAGAGGAACAGCAGCGCGCGGACGCGGTGATAGAGATTCTCGCTGGAGCGGCGGAAGGAGTCGAGGGCATCGGCTTCGGCGAGCAATTCCGCGAGTGTTAGTTTTTCACAGGCGGCGTCGAGCGACTGGTTGCGGACGGCGTCGTCCGGCGAGGTGATGAGGGGGAGCAGGGCCATGACCGGTCAGGCTTGGGATTGGGCGAGGAGCTCGACGATGTTGGTGAGCACTTCGTCGCGGTCCTTGCCGGCGAGGCCGAGCGCGAGTTGGGCGGTGAGAAGGCCGTAACGGACGCCGATGTCGTGGCGGCGGCCTTGAAGTTCATGGGCGAGATAGCGCTCACGACGGGCGATTTCCGAGAGGGCGCTGGAAAGATCCGCCCGACCTTCGGTGAGCTGGCGGGTGAGGATCTCCATCACGGTGGGGGTAAGCACGTGGAGGCCGAAAAAACAAAGGTAATTCCCGGCACGCAGTCCGGGGACGACCAATTTCTGCTCGGCCTCGGTGGGAGTGGGTTTCTCCACCACGGTTTCGACCTGATAGAGAAAGTCACTGCCGGGAAGGCGGCGTCCGCCGATGGCTCCGTAGAGCGGCAGCTTGCTTTCGTGAGTGGCTTGGACGGCAGAGACAGCGCAGTTTTCCACCGTGACCGTCGCGAGGAGCTGGGCGGCGCAGGACTGCGCGGTGCGGCTGACATAGAGATGGTCGCCTACCATGAGCAGAAAGGGATCATCACCGGTGAACTCGGCGGCGCAGTGGACGGCGTGGGCGTAGCCGAGTGCCTCGGATTGCTCGATGAAGCGCATGTGGCCGGCATGGGGCCCTGCGGCGGCGGCGTAGGCGGCTTCGTCGCCGGGGCAGATGACGACGGCGATCTCCTCGATGCCGGCGGCGGTGATCTCACCGGCGAGGATGGCAAGTGCAGAGCGGGCAACGCCGTCGCGGTCCACCAGGGTCTGCAGTGGGAGCGTGCGCTGGGATTTTCCGGCGGCGGTGATGACGGCTTTTCTGACTTTCACGCGGCGGATTCTAACCATGCCGGGAGGCTTGGCAACTCCGGAGACTCAGCGTCAGGCGGATTTTCCGTCGGATTTTGGCTTACGGAATTTCGGTGGGCCGGGGGCTTTGAGCGGTTTCACTTTTTCAATCGATTCCGTGGGAACCCAGCCGCGGGTTTTCGAGGCGAATGCGACGTAGGACCAGCGCCCGGATTCGCTAATGATTTCGCAGAGTGAGCCAGGCGGCGCGTCGATCACTTCGGGCGAGGTGCGGGCGGCGTCGGTATGAAGCGCGACCTTTTCATCGATGATCACCGCTTGTCTGGGGACCGGGGCGAATTCGGCATCGTTAGGAAAATAGCGCCAGCCCAGAAGTCCGGCGGAAACGAGCATGGGCCCGATCACGAGTGCGCCGACGGCAAACCAGCGGACCCGCGCGCCCGGACGGGTCGCGGGGAAAACCAGCAAGGCGAGACCGCATACCCAAAGTCCGGTCCATAAAGTGTTCTTCCACCACTCGATTGGAAACCGGGCGAGGGCATACTGATAGTCCGGCCGTTGGACGGTGATCGATCCGTATTTGCGCTCGATGAAACGAAGATTTTGCCGCGCTTCTTGATGACCGGAATCGTGGACAAGGGCGCGGCGATAGTAGAGTGCCGCGTATCCGGGGGAACCTGCGCGATAACACGCATTGCCGATGTTATAAAGCGTGTCCGCAGAAAGTTCATCGTAGTTTCCGGCACTCAGCCAGAGTTTGATCGCGTCCTCGTATTTGGCGGAATCGAAAGCTTCGGCGGCTTGTTTGGGAAGCTCATCGGCACGCGCGCCAGCGGTAACTCCGATGGTGAAAATGAGCACCAGCGCCAGCGCCGATGAGCGGAGGAGTTGGAGAATTTCGTTGCGGCGTTTGTGATCAAGCACGGATTTCGGCTTCTCGGCGCGGAAACACACGGCGTCCCGCTCGGCAAGGACGGCTTGGATTGCCGGGCTAAGGTCGCGGCCGAGGTGGTGCTCGATGAAGCTACCTGTCGACCTGAGGAAGTCGGTGTCTTCAGTGGATTTCGCATTGCTGATCTCTTGAAGCTCCCGCGAACGGATCCTGGATTGCTCGCTGCGGTTGAATTTCGCGGCGAAGCGCATCCAGAAGGCTTTTACCACGAGCAAAACGGCGAGGAGTCCTGCGACCACGTGGCCTAACCAAAACGGCAGTGCCTGGGTCGTCGGAAGGGTGAGCTGGGCAGGCCGGATCAGTGCGAGAATATCGGTCATCCGCTCTAGCGGAACTGGGAGTGATTGGGCGGTGGCCTCCATCGCCTTCGCCGGGCCGGGAATCATACGCAAGGCGATGGGCTCGGTGGAAACTGTCTTGTAGACTTTTTCCACGGGGTCGAAGAAGACGAGCCGGAACGCGGGGATCTCGGACTTCAACTCCAGAGGGCTTATCGACTGATGAAAAACCACTGCTCCTGATAGATCCCGCCGCTCGTCGCCGCGCTGGTCGGTCGTGGTGCTGTAGACTTTCCAACCTTCGGCGTTTTCCAGTTTTGGCGCATGCAGGATGTCGAGGTTACCGCTGCCGTTGACGGTCAGATCGACCGTGACGGGATCGCCTTCCTGAATCTCGGATACGGACGAACTCGCGCTCAGACGGAAGTTGCCCACCGCGTTTTCGAATCCATCCGGAGCCCCTTTGGGCAGGGGCAGGGCCTCCAGCTCCAACTTCGGAACCTGCACGTAGAGTTCGCGGTTGATCCAGCGGGGAAATGGATCCATCACGTTTTCCTGAGTGATCAGGCGGATCTTTGCCGGACCGATGGAGATCTTGCCGGTGCGCGTGGGGGTGATCGTGCTGGGGTAGGACACGGAGTGAAAGGGGCGGCCTAACAAATTGATGGTGCTGCGCATCAGTGAAGGTTGGAAGCGCCACGCGGTCAGTCCGTCGCGCTCGAAGTCAGGGATGCCCCAGTCCTCGATGACCATTTCACGAGGGATGAAGATCTTGATGTCCACCGGAGTGGCTTCGTTCTCGTAGGGCTTGGCATTGAGCGCCTTGAAACAGCTTGCATAGGGGATCTTGCGCCCGTCGATATCGAGCTCCGACCACTGGAGTTCATCAGGATTGAAAACTATGAATTCAAGCGGTTCAGTTTTGACCGTGGTGCCGCCCTGCACCTCCACGGAAATCGACGGGAGGGTGTAGCGACCGATTTCATAACTGATCACATTGTATTGGAACACATATTCGAACTTCCGGCCCGGCATCAGGCGGGTGAGCGGTCCAAGGCTGGTTTCCTGGATCTTGACGTTGTTCAACTGGGTGATGCTGGGAGTGCCGGTGGGTTGAATCGTGGTTGCCACCTCAAGGATCGCTTGTTCACCGCGGGCGATGAACGAGGTGGAAAGCCGACTGGTGACCTGCCCGTTGACTGCTGCGGACATGGCGGTCCAGATCGCCAAGGAATAAAGGGTGAGAATGAAATTTTTCCGGTTGTTCATGAGGTTACCAATCTTTTTCAGGATCCTGGAATTCGCGTCTTCCACGGGTCAGGGGGCCCTTTTCAAGGTCCGCGTTTTCCTTCAGGATGCGCTTCGCGCGCTCCTGGGGTGACTCGTTGGGATTGTCTCCCTTGTCGCCCTTTTTTTCATCGTCCTTATCCTTCTTGCCGCCTTTTCCGTCCTTGTCCTTGTCGCCACCTTTTCCGTCCTTGTCCTTTTCACCGCCTTCACCCTTGCCGTCCTTGGGGCCTTTTTCACCACCTTCGCCATCCTTGGGTTCGCCGTCTCCGTCACCTTCCTGCGGTGGGCCTTCGCCGGGTTGGGGCTGTGGCATCGACTGTTGAGTTTCCTTTTCCTCCTCCTTCAGCAATTCCTTCAGCCGCTTCAGATAGATCATCGTTAGATCCCGGTTGCCGCGGGCGACGGGGTCGGTTGATTTTAGTGCGAGGGTGGATTCGAAATGTCGGATCGCATCCGTCCAGTTGCTGATGAGGGATTCGATGGGGCCGAATCCCGGGGTCTCACCTTCTTCGGGCTCTTCGGCTTCGCGCAGCTTGGCGAGGGTCTTCTTGACCATGTCGTCAAATGCGTCGAGATCCGGCACGGATGTTGGATCCTGTGGGTAGGCTTCTCCCGCCAGTCCGATCCAGCCGAGTTGGAAAAGGGAATTTCCCATGCCGAGGTGACCGCTGGCATCGACCGCGGGATCCGTGGACAACAAAGAACCGCTGTAGGCAGCGCGGGCTTCCCTGAAATCCTTGGACTGATAGGCGGCGGTCGCCTCGCCGAGGAGGTAGCGGGCTCGGGTTTCGCGTGCCTTCGTAGATTCGGCGAGTTTGTGATAGGCCTCGCGGGCGGTCTTGTAGTCCTTTCCTGCCAACGCTTCCTTGGCGCTGGACGCCTCGCTCGCGCGCGCACCAGGGGCGGTGATTAGAAGTAATGCTGCGGTAGCAGTCCGTAGCCCTTTCCAGCGGGTTCCCGAGATGATGGAAACGATGAGAAACAGAATGGCCGGCAGCATCAGCCACTGATAGAACTCGATCGAAACCCGCCGTTCACGGCCTTCCATTTCGAAGGCGTCGAGATCCTTCACCACCGAGTTCACCAGCGAAGGAAGGTCCACTCCCGATCCCGCGGTGGCGAAGCGGCCCTTGGTGCCTTCCGCGAGTTTGCGCATCACGTCGGGTTGAAGCTGGCTGATGACCGGACGCCCGGCGTCATCCAAGATCTGCCGCTCCGGGTAGTTAGGCGTCGGATTGGGAACGAAGCCGCCGTCCTCGGTGCCGACTCCGATAGCGACGATGTAAACCCCGGAGCGCTCGGCCTCGCTGATCATCGCTTCCAAGTCACCCTCGTGCTTTTCCCCATCGCTGAGAATGACGAGAGCGTTGTTTTTCTGACCGGTCTTTTTGAGGGTCTCGGTGGCGAGTTGCACGGCCGAGGCAAGGTCGGATCCCCCGAGTGGCGCCCATTTTTCGTCGATCTGATCGGTGATCTCGCGAACCGCGCTGTGGTCCACGGTGAGCGGAGCATAAACGTAGGGAGTTCCGGCGAATCCGATGATGCCGATCCGTTCGTTAGGCATTGCGTCGAGGAGTTCGTAAATGACGATTTTCGCTTGGGAGAGCCGGTCTGGTTTCACATCGGCCACGCGCATGCTCTTGGAAATGTCGAGGGCGATCATGACGTTCCTGCCGACGGTTTTTTCCAACTTGGTTCCGGCATCGGCCCGTGGCCGGGCGAGGGCGACGGCAAGTGCGGCGCAGGCGGAGACGAGGAAGAGAAATGCCAGCCAGCGCGACAGGGCATTGCCGCGCTTGACCAAGGCTTCGCGAAGCCGCGGCGCCACGAACGCAGCCCACTGGCTGCGCCGCGACCGTGACGTGATCAAGGCGATCGTCACCAGCAGGGGAAGCAGAAGCAGGAGCGCGAGCCAGCCAGGTTGGGCGAAGTTCATCGGGTCAGGCGGAGGGTGGAGGATTGAGGGCCAGGTAGGCCGCCGAGGCGAGTGCGGTGAGGAGTGTAATACCGACAAACCAAGGAAACAACTCGGTATCGTCGATCACGGTCAGACTTTTCGAATCGGTTTTTTCCAAGCGGTCGATGGTGGTGAAGGTCTTTCTTAGTGCTGCCAGATCCTGAGCCCAGTAGTGCTCGGCGCCGGTCAAGGTCGCGATCTTCTGGAGCGTGGGGAGATCGAATTCCTGATAGGGGAAGCGCATGACGGATTGGTCCACGCGACC
>JBBQDJ010000167.1:0-7859 GCA_038319595.1 Verrucomicrobiales bacterium | reverse complement strand
ATGCGTGTGGTGCTGGAATTCGGGATGGAGGTTGCGGATGTATTTCCAGTCGCGCGTGCGCACACTGCGGATGGGATAGACATTGTAGTCGCCATCGCCGCTGTGCGTGGTGAAGACTCGGTCACGGTGCGTGGTTGCGGTGCCGAGCAGCACGCCGGCGAAAGATTTTCCATCGAGACCCGCGGGCACTTGCCCGCCGGCGAGTTCGATGAACGTTGGCAACAGGTCAGGCCAGCACACCATCGCATCGCTCGTGGTGGCGGGTTTCAAGTGGCCGGGCCAGACGGCGATGAGGGGGATGCGGATGCCCGCATCGTAGAGGTTCCACTTTCCAAAGGGCCACTGCGCGCCGTGATCGGCGGTGTAAATGAAGAGTGTGTCGCCGGGAACTTTCTCGCGCACCATCGCCCGCACTTCGCCCAGCAACGTGTCCGCCTTGGTAACATCGGTGAGATAAGCTGCGCGTAACTCACGCGTCGCGGGGGTATCGACGTGGTAGGGTGGAATCTTCACGGCTGCGGGCTCGTAAGTACGCTCATCGCTCCACGGCACATGCGGGTGGCGGGTCCCAACGAAAAGGCACAGCGGTTTTGAAACATCGCGCCCGGCCAGAAATTTGGCGACGGCGCTGGTTTCCGAAATGCCGACGGCGGCGCCATCGACGAAATCGAAGCCGTGGTCTTTGGCGTAGGTGCTGTGCGCCACCTTGCCAATTGCAGCGACTTCGTAGCCGAGGTCGTGGAGAACGGGGCGGGAGCGAGACGATGCCGGCGTTTTTCGGCCTGTGGTTTGGCTCGGCTCCGCTCCGTGCCGACCAAAGCCCGGTGAAAAGCGCGGTGCGGCTCGGCCCACAGGCCGGAGAAGCGACGAAGGCGTGGGTGAATATCATCCCTTCCTCGGCGAGTCGCGCCATGTGCGGTGTGCGGACCTCAGTGGAGCCGTAGGCTTGCGAATCGGCCTGGCTGTGATCGTCGGAGATGAAGACGACAATGTTGGGCTTTGTCGCAGCGGCTTCAGCTAAGCCACAATGGGCAGTGAGGCACAAAGAGAGAATGAGGAGTCGATTCATCCGGTTCGGTGTTGGGTTGTGCTTGGATTTGGAGTGCGCTTGCCGTGAGGAAATGAACATTGCGTCAATAGCTCCACTCAGTCTTTTGGAGCGCCTTCAGACGATTCACTTCCTCGCCCCGCTCGGCGGCCAGATCCTTCTTCTCCTGAGGATCGGATTTGAGGTCGAATAGTTCGACCGCTTTGGGAGCAGAAGTATATCCCTTGTCCGGACCCACGGTGCCGGGAACGAGCAGCTTCGACCATCCGTTGATGATCACCTGAGTCACAAGGCTCCGCTCCGGGTGGTCGAGCGCAGCGATGTCGTGGGTGTAGGCTTCCACGAATACGGATTTCCGCGCGGTCATCGCCGGACGGTCGAGAAGGTCCAGCCCTAGAAGCTCCGAGGGCACCTTCACGCCGCAGGCTTTCAGAACGGTCGGCACAAAATCAATGACGCTAGCTAGTGTTTCATCATCGCGTTTGGCAGCTACTTTTTCCGGCCATCGGACAAACATCGGCGTGCGAATCCCCATCTCATAAGGTGAAAGCTTCGCGCGGTTGCCTTGCTCCGCGTCCCAGCCGTTGTCGGCCATGTAGATGATCACCGTATTCTCTGTGAGGTGTTTTTGACTTAGATAGTCGTCGAGTTCTCCGCACGTCTGGTCGAACCACTCGCACATGCCGTAATACTGCTCCACTTTCTTACTCAGTCCCTTGTTCTCATAGTACGCCAGGAAATCCTGCGGCGGATTGTGCGGCTGATGCGGCATCATCGGTGCATACCAGACAAAGAACGGTTTTTTCTCAGACTGCGCCTTATCAATGAACTCGAAGATCGGTTTCATCGTCTTTCTGCCGATGTCCAGTCCATCGCCACCATGACGGCCCTCCTTGTTAGTCATCCCCGAAGTGAAGCCCACTTCCTCCGCAGTGACATTCCAGAGCTTGCCTGTTTGGAATGTCAGGTATCCGGCCTCGGTGAGAGCTTTCGGAAGAATCATCGCATTGCTCAGCAGCTTGTGTGAGAGAGGCGAACGTCCCGCCTCCCCCGCATTCTTCGCGGTAGCCGCGGCGGATTTGCTCAAGTCATTGCCGGTGATGCCATGCGCATGAGGCAGCTTGCCAGTGAGAAGACAGGCCAGCGACGGGGAGCACACCGGCATGACATAGCCACGGGTATAAAGCAGACTCTGCGACGCCATGCGGTCAATGTTCGGCGTCCGCACGACTTTGTGTCCCATGAAGCCGTAGTCAGTGAACCCTTGGTCATCAGACAGGATGAGGATGACGTTTGGCTTCGAGTCGTCAGCGTGGGTGGGAGAGCAGAGCACACAGAGGAGGATGAGAAGAGGAAGGAGGTGTTTCATTGTAGTATTTGCTGAGTTGGTTTTGGCGGTGAGCGGATATCAATTGATCAAGCCAGTGGGGACGCCTTGCGTTTTATGGATTTCCCGACCGAAGTAATAGAGCGTCGCGGAGAAAGCACCGACGGTCTTCGGCGAGCACACGGACCACTGTCCCCCACAGTTTTCACTTGCCGTTGCCGACGCATTCGATTTGACGGTGAACACCCGCACCTGCAGGAATTGCGCCGTGCCCATCTCTTTTTCAAAGTCTTTCGTCTTACTGACTGGCCACGCCATGTTCGACTGGCCGGAGCCTAGCCAGACTTCGCCGACGAAAACGTCTTTGATTGTTAGATTATTGTCCCCTTTCACGGTGAGCTCCTGTGGCTTCGCGTCGGCTTTCAGATTGTCGAGCTTGACCATCCATTTTCCACTCGCATCCGGTGTCGCGGACTTCATCTGACCGGCAAATGACAATTCCACCTTCTCACCCGCGTCCGCCCAGCCCCACACGGGGACGGCGGCACCGCTTAAAAGCACGGCGTGGTCGGAAAATAGGGCGTGCAGTTTCACGTCCGCCTGCACGGTGGAGGTAAGGGCAGCGAGTGAGACGATGAGGAGGGAGCTTGGGTATTTCATGGGGAAGGGTCAGATGGGTTCTGACGGAAACGGGAAATCCAGATCGACTGTTACAGGTTTATTCCTCATCGACGGTTATCTTGCCATCTGACCTTCGCCTTGCGCTGCACTTTCCATCCATGAATGTTAGTCGGGAGAGCTTCCCTTTGAAGTTGCGCTAATCTCGTCCATTTTGGAGCCGCACGATGGTCGCCCGCAGCTGCCAGTCGCGAGCTTCCAATTTCTTCACCACTTCGTTCTGCGTCGCAGGCGCGTCGCGGCCGTCGGGCAGGCCGACCACTTGGATTTCCCGCGCCTCCTGCAACGCTGCAAAGTTCTCCTCGAAGGCCTGATAGGCCTCTTCCACAGATTTCATTTTCAACAACGGCTCTCCGACCATTTCCGGGGCGTGAGGGCCAACTTTATGGTTAGGCCAACCCTTGATCAGCAGCCCCGCCGTTACCATGGCTCCCAACAAGCCGATGGAAATCACTGTCACCAGCCCGCGTCTGCGCTTCCACCACAGCGCAGGTTCTCGATCTGCCGCCGTCCGCTCCATTTGCTCCTTCGCTTGTTGAATGCACTCGCGAAATTCGGCCACTGTCCGAAAGCGCTGATCCGGCTCCTCTTGTAGCGCCTTCAGCACGACTTCATCGATCCGCATGTCCACCGACGCCCGCCGTGATGGCGGCGTGATCAATCCGTTTTCAGGGCGCTGCCCGGTGATCATTTCATACAGCACCACACCGAGGGAATAGATGTCTGCCCGGTGGTCGGACGGTGCGGAAGCACGCTGCTCCGGCGCTGCGTAATCCGGCGTTCCCACCGCGAAGGTATGGGCCGTAGGTTGATCGGTTGGTTCTTGATAGATCCCTTCCGCAGTTGGCTCATCCAGCATTCTCGCGATTCCGAAATCCGCGATTTTCACGACGCCGTTGCGGTCGATCAGCAGGTTCTCCGGCTTCACATCGCGATGCACAATCCCACGCTCATGCGCCGCCTGCAGCGCATCGCACACCGGCGTGATGATTCGCAAGGCTTCGTCCGGGGTCAGTCGCCGACTCTCAATCAACTGCCGCAGATTCACTCCATCCACGAACTCCATCAGCAGATAGAAATACCCGCCAGCCTCGCCGAAATCATGCACTCCCACGATGTGTGGGTGGTTCAGTGCCGCGAGCGATCGAGCCTCGCTCGCGAACCGCCGTGCAAACATCGGATCGCCCGCCCGCTCCGGAGCCAGCAGTTTCAACGCAACCTCCCGATGCAGCGATTTCTGACGCGCCTTGTAAACCACACCCATCCCGCCGCGTCCGATCAAGGACAGCACCTCCAGTTGCGGGAAAAATTCCGTTAGCTCCTCCACGGTGGGAATCGCATGGGACTCCTCATCCGCCGCTCCTCCGCACTGGGTCAGTGTGTCAAAGTTCATCGCCCCCAGGCAGTGCGCGCACAAGCCCTCCACGATGCTGCCGTCCAGCGGAGCTCCGCAGCGTGGACACGTGGTTCCCCCATCTGCTCCTGCCCTAACAGGTTCTTCTTTTTCTGCAGCTTGATTCATCGTTGGGCCAAAGTTGAAATCAGTGCCCGCATCTCATCTTCCACCTCTTCGGGGGATGAGACCGTGCCCGCCACCTCCGCGCGGAAAATTTCTCTGAAGCGTTTCTTGAAACGGTGCACCAGACTCCTGGCAGAAGCCGGCAGGAGCTGCAGTTCGCGTGCGATCGCCACATAATCAATGCTTCCCCGCTCTGCTGTTAGACAGGACTTCAGCACCGCGAAGTCGTTCGGACGCGTGCTCCGCTCATACTCGCGCTTCAGGTGATCCATGGTCGTCTGCATGATCACCATTGCCCAGTTCCTGTCGAAGAGCAGCTCATCCGGCAGGGTGGTGCTCGCTGCGGCGTCGGCTGAAAACAGACGCTCGCCCTCCTCGGATTGAAGGCTCACCCGCAGCGCTCCGCCGCCGCGTTTCTCAGCGTGCGCGTGGTCCCACTCGTTTGCTAGAAATCGCTTCATCGCCACCAGCAAGAACGTCCGAAGCCGACCGCGATCTTGCTTTGCTGAAGCCAGCCAGCCTTTTTCCATCAGCTTCGAAAAAAAGTCGTGGGTCAGATCCTGCGCATCATGCGGCGAGTGCCCGCGCCTCCGCACGTAAGCATAAAGCGGCGAAAGATACTGGCGATAGAGTGACTCCACCGAGGCATTCACATCCGCCGGAGAATGCCCCTGCGCGCCGATCACGATTGACCACCGCGTGGTGTGGAACTCTCCCAAGTGGGTGTGGAAAGCATGCGGCATGGAAAATAATCAGAGGAAAAAGTTAGAGAGGGCGTTCCGAGGCTCAAGCATGGCATAAGGGGCGAAATCCGACAAACCATAAAGCACGGGCTGGATCACTCCAGCCCGTGCTGATGGGAAATGGGGAGATCAATCCGCGCGGGAAAATCTCCTTACTACTCGATCGGGAGCGCACGGGGGGAGGACTCGATCTTCGGGGCGAAATGACTTGGTATTACTTTCTTGGTTCCGTCGGTCTTATCGACCCCATCCTGAGGAAGGAGGATGACGGCGGAATCATCCACCTTGGTCTGATAGCCGACTTGTTTACAGATGTATTCAAGGGCACTTTTGAGCGGAACGTCACGCAGGCTGAGCTTCTTGATGATGAGCGCATCGGGCTTGGCAGGCGCGTCGCCGGGACGAGGGTTCTGCACCACGATGTTCACGCCTTTGGCGGATTGGGAGGGGTCGTATTCGATGGACCTCATTCTCAGGTATTCGACCGCCTCTTCCAACGGCACCTCCTCAAACTCGATCCTCGGAAAGACGATCGTTCTAAGTTTCTCCTCGATCCGGGCAGCAGCAACCGAAGGTGTCTTGGCTCCGCCGCTGTTATCGACCCCATCCTGAGGAAGAAGGATGACGGCGGAATCATCCACCTTGGTCTGATAGCCGACTTGTTTACAGATGTATTCAAGGGCACTTTTGAGCGGAACATCACGCAAGCTTAGGTTCTTGATGATGAGCGCAGGGTTGGCAGACGCCTCTCCGACACGAGCGTTCTGCACTACGATGTTGACGCCTTTGGCGGATTGGGAGGGGTCGAGTTCGGTGGACTTGTATCTCAAGTAGTGGACAGCATCTTCCAACGTCACATTTTCAAACTCGATCCTCGGAAAGATGATCGTTCTGAGTTTTTCCTCGATCCGGGCCGCAGCAATCGAGGGTGTCGCCTTTCCAGCAGGAAGATTCTGCTGATGGGCAGGTAAGGTTACCTCCGGTAACCCGTCCTGCGTGTAAGTGGCGAGCGTGGCTTCAAGTTCGGCCTTAGGATCCGCCGAGGTCGCCGCCGCGATGGCCTTCTTTTGCTCGGCGATCGCTTCCCCCCGCTTTCCTAGCATCAATAGCGCCCGCGCCTTCGTATCGAGGAATTTTGAAGTGAGATCCTTGTTCCCGCCCCCCAGTTCGATAGCAATGGTGACCAGCTTCAGTGCGATATCCGGTTGGCGGGCATCAGCATTTGATGTCGTGAGCATTTTCCACGCAAGCTCGTTAAGCATTTTCGCGTTCTCCTTCACCTCCTGCTGATCGGAGGCAGATGTTTTGTCCTCCGCTTCCAGTTGGTTGCCCACCAGCGTCACCCACTGCGCGCGCTTGCCGATGGTCTCGGGGCTGGCACCAGGTTCGCCGCTCTCGGCCTCGCGCGCCGATACGACAAGCGCCTCGATGGCGGCATGATATTTTATCTGCAGCACCTTCCGCTCGATCTCGCGGACCTTTACTAACGCGTCCTGCGCATGCAGCAATGGCATGAACAGAGCGGAGACAAGCAACAATGATTTGATGGATAATGATTTCATGGTTCGTGTTTTGGAAATTTGAATCCAGCAACGAAGCCCGACCATCGGGCCACATCACCGTTCACTTACCTTCTTAAGAATCCGCCAGCACTTGTTGCAGGTTTTTTGAAATGATTCACGAAATTGTTTTTCCCGAGCCCTCTCGCGCCCTTTCAGGGTTCAGCCAACTCTCCGATGAAGCCGGTAGTTCCAGTTGGGGTTTCATTTCTTCTTCTTGATTTTGGGTTTGGCGTCTGCAGGTGTCCACTCGGGGGACTTTGGATTGGGCACGACCAGCCGAGACTTGTCGTTGTAGCGCTCCATCTCGGTCTGAAGTTTTTCCATCAACTCGGCGATCTTGGGTGCGGACTCGAGCTTGGCGGCAAGGTCGTTCATCTCGTGTGGGTCGGCTTGCAGGTCGAAGAGTTGTGTTTTGTCGATGAGCGGATAGCGGATGAGCTTCCAGCGAGCATCGCGTACGGAACGCTGGCAACTCCGATAGCCGGTGTAGAGGAGGTCGCGCACCTTTGGCTGCTTTCCTGTGAGGATGGGCGCAAGACTCTTGGCATCGAGCCCGGGCGGGATGGGAACGCCGGCCAATTCACAGATCGTGGGATAGACATCAAACAGGTAGGCGAATGATTGGGTATCGCCTTTCTTAATGCCCGGCCCGGCGAAGATGAGCGGGACGTGCATGCCGCCGAACTCATACAGGTTTTGTTTGCCGAGCAGGCCGTGTTCGCCCAGCGAAAGACCGTTATCTCCAGCGACGATAAAGATCGTATTTTCAAACTGACCGGCGGCTTTCAAAGCGTCGATGACCCGCCCACATTGTGCGTCCCAGAAGCTAATGGATGCGTAGTAACGCGCGAGTTTGCCAGTGATGCTTTCCTTGGTACGCGGCCACGGCAGGGTCATTTCGTCGCGGACACTCATCTCGCCGTTGTCGAATGGATGGATAGTCAGGAAATTGACCGGCAGCGGAATTTTTTCCGGCGAATAC
>JBBQDJ010000166.1:0-7860 GCA_038319595.1 Verrucomicrobiales bacterium | reverse complement strand
GGAATGTGTCGGGATGTGGTGAATTTCTATGTAGAAAAACTGATGCCACTGTCGGACGAAGCATCGGGGGCGGATCTTGAGCGGGCGGTGGAGGCGCTGGGGCGGCTGAATGCTTATGGTGAGCTGGATGGATTGGTGGAGCGTGCGGTGGCGGCGCATGCGGAGAACACCAGCTTGCTCACCTCGGCTGCCATGGTGGTTCGGCGGGCACCGCATTCCGGTCAGATCATCGCCGGGGAGTTTCAACGCGGCCGAGGCGGCTATGGCGGGAGAGGTTTTCGCGGCGGCGAGGAGGATTCCTCGGCGGAGACAGGGCAAGCGGTCAACACGCAATACCGGGATCACATTCGATCACTCCAACTTCTGCAACAGGCAGTTACCAAGCCGGGATCGCCGGCGGAAGGGATCCTCGCGTGGCGGGAGATGGCGGCGGTCTTCATGCAGCAAGAGGCGTGGAAACTCCAGACTTTGACGCCGCTGGAAAAACTGCCCGAGTGGGGTGAGCCGGGGCCGGAAGGTGGGACCGAGGGAGCACCATGGAAGGGCGACGCACCGGTCCTCTTTCCGCAACCGGCATCGTGGGCAGCAGCCGCAAACGACGGCGAGCGCTGGCGTTGGGCATTGGTTGAGCAACAGCGGCTGAGCACCGAGGCGGACATGGCGGCGGTGATGATTTCCGAGCGGGCGCGTTTTTCCCAACGCCAGTTCGGCACGGAAACCCTGTCGTCATACGGCTGGTGGGCCCAACAGGATCCGGACAGCGCGAAGGGAATTCTGGAGATGGACACCTTGGCCGAGGATGAATGTCTGGCGAAAACCTCAGATGGCGTGCGCCGGTTCAAGCTGCCCGCAGAGTATCATTTCATCGCGCTCTATCAGTCGATCCTCGACAATCCATTGGTAGGC
The DNA here is from genome assembly GCA_038319595.1 of Verrucomicrobiales bacterium. GTDB lineage: Bacteria > Verrucomicrobiota > Verrucomicrobiia > Verrucomicrobiales > Akkermansiaceae > Luteolibacter. The sequence goes on along the minus strand of JBBQDJ010000166.1, from coordinate 6,954 downwards.
GGCACCGCAGGCGACTCGCTGACGCAGGTTTTCCTGAACCGCCGCCAGTATGACAAGGCGCAGGCGGTGCTGGAGCGGACCATCGCCAAGCACGGCCCCGGCAACAATGATTCTCGCAAGAAGCTGCTCCAACAGATCGTGGGGAATTGGGGCCGCTTCGAGGTGGCGAAAACGGTGCCCGCCGGAGTAAAGCCTGTCGTTCCTCTGGTGTTCCGCAATGCTGCTAGCATCAAGCTAACGGCCACAGCGGTGGATATGGAAGCGGTGATCAAGGACACGCAGGAGTATTTAAAAAGCAATCCGGCGAAATTCGATGGCGAGCGGGTGGATCCGTCGAACATCGCGAGCCGCTTGATCTCCGGCAAAGGTGCGAAATACATCGGCCAGCGGGCGGCGGAATGGCAGGTCAAGCTCACGCCAAATGAAAAACACCGCGATACCCGCACGGACCTCACGGTGCCTCTGGACAAGGCCGGGGCGTGGTGGATCACCGCTGACGTGGAGAACGGAAATTCATTTTCCACGCTGGTGTGGATCGTGGACTCGGTGATCGTGGAAAACGACGTGGGTGGGAAGATGCAATGGTGGGTGGCGGATGCTACTAACGGTGCACCGGTGGCCGGGGCGGAGATCGAGTTTTTCGGTTATCGCACGGTCTATCTGGAGCGCAAGAAACCGTTGGAACGGAACATGGACATCCGCACCAAGGAACTCACCCGGAAAACGGATGCGGATGGTAAGGTGCTGTTAGGTCCCGGTGCGCTGGATGAGGAATACCAATGGCTGGCGATGGCCCGGAAACCGGACAGGACCTTGGCATTTTATGGATTTCACGCGGTTTCCATCGAGGAGCCGCAGCTTGGAAATGGTAATCGCGATCTCACCTACGGGATCTCTGACCGGCCGCTCTACAAACCGGGCGACACGGCACATCTGAAATTCTATCTGCGCAACGTCGGTTATTTCCAACCGGATGAAAGCCGCTGGGCGAAAAAGACCGGCAGGCTCACGCTCACCAACGGCCGCGGTGAGGAGGCGATGAAGCTCGAGAAGCTCAAAACCGACGAACTCGGCGCAGTGGAGTGCGAAGTGGTGATTCCCAAGGACGCGGTGTTAGGAACTTGGAACGCGACGTTTCAAATCGGCGATCAAATCGCAGCGAGCGTCAGCCTGCAGGTGGAGGAGTATCGCAAGCCGGAATATGAGGTGACGGTGGAGGCCCCGACGGAGCCGGTGAAGCTGGGCGATAAGTTCACCGCCACCGTGAAGGCAACCTATTTTCATGGTTCGCCCGTTAGGAATGCGGAGGTTGAAATGATCGTGAAGCGCAGTTCCATCAGCGAGCGATGGTTCCCGGCGTGGCGTTGGGATTGGCTCTATGGGGGCGGTGCCTGGTGGAATAGCAGCGAGGCTTCGTGGCATCCCACCTGGAAACGGTGGGGTTGTATCCCACCGCATCCGCCGTGGTGGCAGGGGAATCGCTGGACTCCCGACGAGCTCGTGATGAAACGCACGGTGCCGATCGGCCCAGATGGCACGGCGAAAATCGAAATCGACACCGCACCCGCAAAACAGACGCAGGGCGACATGGATTCGAAATACACCATCGAGGCGCGGGTGGTCGATGCATCGCGCCGTGAGGAGCGCGGGACCGGGTCGGTCATTGCTGCTAGAAAACCATTCGAGGTGATCGTCTGGACGAATCGTGGCTACACCCGCGCGGGTGAGGCGGTGGAAGCCACGGTTTCTGCTGCGACGTTGGCCGGAAAACCCGTGATCGGTGCGAAAGGGACGCTGAAAATTTTCCAAATCACCGGCGGCGCTGACGGTCGGGTGGAGGAGAAGGAAGTGAACTCGTTTCCAGTCGAGACGGACGCGGAGGGCGAGATCCATCAGAAATTCGCGGCACCCGCGACCGGGCAATACCGCCTCGCCGCCAGCCTGTCCTTCAACGGCGGCGAAGCGGCGGAAGGGGCATCCATCCTCAACGTCCACGGGCCGGGCCGCGCTGATCCGGCAGATTGGCATTTCGGACCGTTAGAATTGATCGCGGACAAACCGGCGCATGCTCCCGGTGAAACATTGAAACTTCGTGTGAACAGCGACCAGACGAATGCGAACGTCTGGCTGTTCCTGCACATCGCCGGTTCCGCCGGTCGCGAGGCGCGGCGCATCCAATTGGATGGTAAGAGTCTGGAAGTGGAGGTGCCGCTGGACCTGCGTGACATGCCTAACATGTTCATCGAGGGCGTGACCGTCTTCGGCGCGGAAGTCCACAGTGCGGTCAGGCAGATCCTGCTGCCGCCGGTCAGCAAGCTAATCGAAGTGACGCTGGAACCCGCGAAGAACCGGGTGAAACCGCGCGAGAATTCGTCGCTGAAAGTGACCCTGCGCGATGCCGAGGGTAAACCGGTGACGGGTATCGCGGTGCTCTCAGTTTACGACAAGTCGTTGGAAGCCATCACAGGCGGATCAAACGTCGGATTGATCCATGAGAATTTCTGGACCTGGAAGAATAATTTCTATCAAGCCAGTGATGGCGGATCTGTGCCCGATTCGCCGGGCAACCTGCTGCGACCCAAGGTGCTTGGGATGCAATCCCTTGGGCGGTTCGGAGCGGGTGGCGGAGTCGGATTTGGGAGATCGATGGGAGGGGCGGGAGGAGCCATGCGGAACAGATCGGCGATGATGGAGAACTTCTCGGATGCGGCCCCCATGACCATGGCGATGGGCGCTCCTGCGGAAGCAAAGATGGCAATGAAGTCTGATGCATCCGCCGGCGAGGCAACTCCTGCCGCGAATCCCATTCTCGTCCGCAAGGACTTCGCGGATCTCCTGAAATGGTCCGGGGCGATCCAAACGGATGCCGCAGGGCAGGCAGAGATTTCACTAGAATTTCCCGACAATCTGACAACCTGGAAAGCCCGCGTTTGGGTGTTAGGCAAGGGGACGCAGGTGGGCGAAGGCAGTGCGGAAATTATCACTTCCAAGGATTTGTTAGTGCGCCTGCAAGCTCCGCGCTTTCTGGTGGAGCGCGATGAATCGGTGTTCAGTGCAGTGGTGCAGAACGATCACGAGACTCCGAAGACCGTGAAGGTCTCTCTGGAACTCGATGGCAATACGCTGCAAGCCATCGACGGCGCCGCGCAGACGGTGGAGATTGCCGCGAAGTCGGAAGCTCGCGTTGATTGGCGGGTGAAAGCGCTCAAGGAGGGCGAGGCCAAATTCCGGATGCGCGCGGACTCGGGCGACGATGGTGATGCCGTCGAGCGCACGCTGCCGGTGTTGGTCCACGGCATGTTGCGGCAGGATGCGTGGAGCCGGACGGTCGAGCCGGGTGCCGATTCCGCGAAGATTTCCATGGAGGTGCCGGAACAACGGCGGCCGGACCAATCGAAGCTGACCGTTCGTTTTTCCCCGACCATCGCCGGTGCGGTCGTCGATGCGATTCCTTATCTAGCAGACTATCCGTATGGCTGCACGGAGCAGACCTTGAACCGGTTTGTGCCCGCCGTGATCGCGCAGAAGATGCTCAAGGATCTAAAAATCAATCTGGGCGAGGTGAAGGCGAAGCGCACTAACCTGAATCCGCAGGAGCTCGGCAACTCCGTCGAACGCGCCGCGCAATGGAAGCAATGGCAAACGAATCCCGTGTTCGACGAGGTGGAGATGGGCAAAATGGTTGGCAAGGGTGTGGAGAAACTCATGTCCATGCAGAATTCCGATGGTGGCTGGGGATGGTTTTCTGGCTACCGCGAGAGTTCCTATCCGCACACGACGGCGGTGGTGGTGCACGGGTTGTTAGTGGCCAAGGAAAATGGCGCGAACATTCCTGATGCGATGCTGAATTCGGGAATCAACTGGCTGTTGGGCTACGAACGCAAGCAAGTTGCTGCGCTTCAGCTTTACGTCGAGCGGAAGGCCCTGCGCGATGCGGGCAAAAAGGTGCCGGACGACAATAAATACCAGAAGTCGAGCGCCGATGCGGTGGATGCATTCGTCCGCGTCGTCCTCGGTGAGGCGAAGCGCGATTCGGAGCCGATGCTGGCGTTTCTCTATCGTGACCGGGTCGGACTTCCCGTCTATGCGAAGTGCCTGCTAGGACTGGAGGAACACCGCAAGGGCGACGGGGCCCGCCGCGACGAGGTGATGAAGATGATCTCCCAATTTCTCAAAAGGGATGCGGAAAATCAAACCGCCTATCTCGATCTCCAGAATAACAACTACTGGTGGAACTGGTATGGCAGCGAGGTGGAAGCCCATGCATGGTATCTCAAACTGCTCGCCGCCGTGAAGCCGAACGATCCCGACACGCGCGGGCTGGTGAAATACCTGGTGAACAACCGCAAGCACGCGACTTATTGGGAGTCCACGCGGGACACGGCGTTCGCCATCGAAGCCATTGCCAGCTATTTCAAGGCCAGCGGCGAGGATGCGCCGGAAATGGAAGTGGAAGTGCTGATGGATGGCAAATCCCTGCGCAAGGTGACGATCAACCGGGAGAACTTATTCACCTTCGAAGGCTCCGTTGTTCTAACGGGAGACGCTGTCACCACCGGTAAGCATGAGATCGAACTCCGCCGCAGCGGCAAAGGCACGCTGTATGCGAACGCCTATCTGGAAGTCTTCACGCTGGAGGACAAGCTCCGCGCTGCCGGACTGGAAGTGAAGGTGGCACGCCACGTTTACAAACTGATCGCTCTGGAAAAGGAAAGCGAAGTGCCGGATGCCACCGGGTTGGTGGTGAAGCAACAGGTCGAGCGTTTCCGCCGTGAAGAGCTGGCCGATGGCGCGAAACTCGCGTCCGGTGACCGGATCGAGGTGGAGTTGGTACTCGAGAGCAAGAACGACTACGAGTATCTGATTTTCTCCGATGCCAAGGCGGCGGGATTCGAAGCGCTGGATGCACTAAGTGGTTACGTCAGTGGCAGTGGTGGCTTCAGCGCCTACATGGAGCCGCGCGATCAAACGGTGGATTTCTTCATCCGTGCCCTGCCACGCGGCACTAACACCGTGCGCTATCAACTCCGCGCCGAGGCCCCGGGAATTTACAAGGCACTGCCGGCCACCGCGGAAGCCATGTATGCCCCCGAGCTTCGCGGGAATTCCGAGGATATCCGCTTGGAAATCATCAAATGAGTCGAATAGGCAACTTTAAGTTGCACTCCCGGTCGGAACGGGTTTTGTGAGAGGGATGCCAAAATCGATTTTCACCAAGAAGCCGCGATGAGCCGCACCACAAGGTCGCTCAAAATCGCATTCGTCGGCGGGTATGAACCACGGCGTTGCGGGATCGCAACTTTCACTCATGATCTTTGTGAAGCGGTGGCGATGGCCGCCCCTGAGGCGGAGTGTATCGCCGGAGCGGTGAATGACCGGCTGGAGGGCTACAAGTATCCTCCGCGAGTGCGGTTTGAGATGTTGCAGAAGGATTTGGATTCCTATCGGCGGGCGGCGGATTTCCTGAATTTCAACAACACTGAGGTGCTCTGCGTGCAGCATGAATTCGGAATCTACGGCGGCCCGGCGGGAAGCCACGTGCTGGCGATGCTCAAGGAGGTGCGGATGCCAGTAGTGACGACCTTGCATACGGTCCTCCAACAGCCGGATCCCGCGCAGCGGAAGGTGATGGAGGAACTGGTGCGGCGTAGCGACCGCCTGGTGGTGATGGCGGAAAAAGGTGCGGAAATCCTGCGGGAAACCTACGGTGTGCCGGATTCAAAGATCGATGTCATCCCGCATGGAATTCCGGATATCCCTTTCAATGACTCCGTGGCTTCCAAAGCGCAGTTCGGGCTTGAGGGGCGGATGGTCTTGCTAACCTTCGGCCTACTGGGACCGGGGAAGGGGATCGAGCATGCCATCGAGGCACTGCCGGAAATCGTCCGGCGTCACCCGAGCGTGGTCTATCTGATTTTGGGGGCCACCCATCCGCACCTAGTTGCGCGTGAGGGCGAGACCTATCGGCTGGGTCTAGAGCGCCTCGCCGAGGAGCGTGGGGTGAAGGAGCATGTGATTTTCTACAACCGCTTTGTTTCACTGGACGAGCTCACCGAGTTCATCGGCGCTACGGACATCTATCTGACGCCCTATTTGAATGAAGCTCAGATCACCTCAGGCACGCTGGCTTATGTCTTTGGTGCCGGAAAAGCAGTGGTTTCCACACCGTATTGGCATGCACGGGAGCTCCTTGCAGAAGGGCGCGGCACACTGGTGCCGTTCCGCGATCCGCAGGGAATCGCCGAAGGAGTTTGTACCTATCTCGATGATCCTGCACTGCTGGAGCGCACCCGCACCGAGGCCTATCAGGTCGGCCGCGAAATGATCTGGCCTGCGGTGGCGCAACGGTATTTGGAGTCCTTCCAACAGGCACGGGAGGATCGCAAGGCGGCCTCACTGGTCACTACATCTGGACGTGCCCTCATCAGCCGGCCTTACAATCTCCCGCCGCTGCGGCTCGATCACATCCTGCGGATGAGTGACGGCACCGGCATTTTCCAGCATGCCACCTTCAACGTGCCGAATTTCCATGAAGGCTACTGCACGGATGACAACGCGCGCGCCTTCATTCTCTGTAATCTGCTAGAGGACCACGGCGGGCTTGATACCCACTCGACGAGCTATCTCGCCTTTCTAGCAGCCTCTTTGAACCATCAAACCGGCAGGTTCCGGAACTTCATGAGTCATGGCCGCCAGTGGCTCGAAGAAGCCGGAAGCGAAGACAGCCACGGCCGTGCTTTATGGGCACTGGGAGTCGGTGCCGGGCGTTCTCGAAACAAGGGTCACCGGCAGTTGAGCCTGCGGCTGTTCGAATTCGGCCTGCCCGCAGTAGAATCCTTCAATTCGCCACGCGCCTGGGCGTTCACGCTGCTGGGCATCCACGAGGCGCTCCGCGGAAACGCCCCGGTGTCGGCTGCCGAGGAATTACGCGGGGTTTTGACTTCGAAATTGGTG
>JBBQDJ010000165.1:0-7869 GCA_038319595.1 Verrucomicrobiales bacterium | reverse complement strand
AACTCGGCGGCCGCCACCGGTCCTTCATCGAAACCCACCTCGCCAAGAGCCGCAAGGCCGGTCGCGAGGCGGGCATGTCCATCCCCCACATTTTCACTACCAGCTACTTTTCCCACGACCCCACCGAGCGTTTTCTATCTCATTACGAAAACTATCACTACGACGGTCCGCTCTATCTGTCGCAGGGGAAATCCATCGGCCTGCGCACGGTGCCGACCGTCCGCGACCTCCGCTTCGCCTGGGAGGAAATGCCCCAACAGGTGCTCGACGTGCAACAGCAGAAAGTCCGCGACTCGCTCCGCACCGCTCTGCTAGGCTGGGCGGAATCCACCGGCGAGGCCAGCGACTACACCGACAACCTTCCGCTCCAATGCCTGCACCCTGTCGGGCATTGGTATGAAGTTCCCAACCTCCTGCGAAACGGCACCCTCGCCAAGCTGCTAGAAGAACGCCCGCAGCTCAAGACACTCGTCCTCCACAACATCGACACCGTCGGCATGAACGTGGACCCCGCGCTGCTAGGCCATCACCTCGAAAGCGGAGCCGGCCTCAGTTTCGAAGTCATCACCCGCCGCCTCGAAGACCGCGGCGGCGGCCTCGCCCGCGTCAATGGCCGCCCGCAGCTCGTCGAAGGCCTCGCCATGCCGCGCGAGGAGGACGAGTTCAATCTATCCTATTATAACAGCAACACCTGTTGGATTCAGATCGACGCCCTGCTCCAAGCCTTCCAACTCACCCGCACCGACCTCACCGACCCGGAAAAAGTCAACACCGCCATCCGCACCCTCGCCGCCCGGATGCCGACCTACATCACCCTCAAGGACGTCAAAAAACGCTGGGGCCACGGCCAGGAAGACATTTTCCCGGTCTGCCAATTCGAAAAACTGTGGGTGGACATGAGCAATCTACCCTCGCTCGAAACTCGCTACATCGCCGTCCCCCGCCTCCGCGGTCAGCAGCTCAAGGACCCGTCCCAGCTCGACGGCTGGCTCCGCGATGGCTCAGCGGCCTATCTCGAAGGATTGTGCGAGTGGGAGTGAAATGTCTGTTATCTGGAAGCGGAGATTCCAGTCCGGCGTTGAGGTCTCGCGGATTTCCTTATGCACTTAGAATTCCGGAGACACGTTCAGCGACCTACTGAGGATGCGTTGCCAACGCTCAAGCAGCGGAGTTAGATCTGCGGCACCTTCGGGAAGTTGATCGATCCGATCACGGATGATCATTCCGTCGATGAGTTGATGGCGGACCATTTCGGAAATGAATTCGATGTCCTTTTCCCGCCCGGCGACTAGTTTGGAAACGGCGAGATCGTGTGGATCGAGGCACTGCGCGCTGACGTTGCGGGTGTTTTCATTCCTGATTTCGACGCAACGGCCGAGCCATCCATCAGGCAGCACAGCCGTATCTAACCACACGCCTTGGGCGTAATAGCCGAATGTTTCGTGGAACGGAGATCCTTCACCGATTGAGCCGTCGATGAGGTCGGCATCCTTGGGGTCGCGAAGTGTGAAAACATCCGCTTCACACGAACGCAGGAGAGCCGCCGGGGCGTTAGGGATGGCACCGAGAATGGCCTGGCTGCCGATTACAATGATTTCATCCGCGCCGGTAATCGCTCCGCTCGCGCAGATCAGGTGCTCAAGTTCATGCCGCTGCATGGCTTCGTTTGATGGACCAGATTTCGGCAGGGGTGAGTATCCCGACGAACGGACTGCTTTGGCGCAGGCGGGTCGCCCGTTCGTCCTCGGCTACGATCAGGTTAGAGATTTCGGCAGGCGGGAGGGCGTCGAGCAGACTCATCCATTCCTGATAGACCACCTCCAGTGCGGTGCCCCGGTGGATTTTCAGCCATAAGACGAGATTGGCTCTCGCCTTGTCGATCACCTGCTGAGGTCGTTGCACGAGGAGGCCGGCGATCCGGCGGTGGATCGCCAGGGATTGAAATTCGCGGCGCGAGTGCATGATGGGATAATGCCCAGGAATGGGCGGCGGTCAATGCCGGGGAATGAAAGTGGGGCGCCGGTAGTTGGCATGTGGGTTTGGGGGTGCCCCCGTTAGTTCGCAAGCGTCACATTGAGGCGGGCGAGGCGTTTACCCGCAGTGATCGTCGTTTCAGGATCGACGACTTTCACGCGCTCCCAGCGGGAATTGATGGCAGTGACCGTGACAGCTCCCACCGCTTGCCAAGTGGTGAGGTCCGAGGAAAACTGCGGCATGTAGGTGAGGCCCGAACCGCTGCCGGCCGTGCGTCTTACGAACTCGATGGTGACATGATCCGCACCCGAGATGTTTTCCAAACGGACCAACGGCAGTCCACTCAATCCGGTAGTTGCCGTCATCGTCGTCTGCGCATTGAAGATAGGTTCGATGTTTAGCGCGAATTCCATTAGGTTAGAAATTCCGTCTGAGTCGAAGTCCGCGAGTGCTCCGGTGGTCGCCGGCGCAGCAATCTGAGCGGGAGTAAAATAGAGTTTCTGCCATGCGCTGAAGCTTTCTGGAGACAGGGAGCCGTCGGTGCCAATGATATCCAGTATCCCCTTTTCAGGCAATTCACGGTGTAGATAGGCGGAGACACGGGTGCAGTAGAAACTCGAAGGAACGTCTGTCGGTGTGTCCGGTATGAGGGTCCAGACGCCTGGCGAACTTTCATATTCAAAGCCGCCCAAATCAAAGACCGGCGCAGTGAGTGGTGGACCTGCCGGAGGGATACGGAATCCGCCATCCACCAGATAACTGATACCAGCTAACCGCCACAGGCCGTTCTCAAGAACAAACAAGCCGCCGCCGGAATCCCCCACTGAAAGAGCGCACTCGTCTTGGACTCCCGGACGATCGAAGTCACAATAGATCAGCTCTCCATAGGCTGGAGGAAGACTCGACACCCCCACTATGACATTCCGTCCCCAACGCTGGACACTATCCGACGTCCCCCATTCCCAGCCTTTCAAAACGCCGCTGACTTCGGGAATCGTGATCGCCGCCCCCCTCTGGGTTCCCCGCCCGATGATCGTCGCGTTCGCCCCAAGATCAATATTGGCCGTGCCGGTGCACAGTGGCGCGTAAGTGGGGAAAGGTTTTAAATGATTCACCTCCCAGATCCGCAGATCGGTGCCGCTGATGCCTTGGGAAGCGATCGTCGTGTAGGGGTCGCCATGAAACGTGAAAACATCACCGCTACTCCCTCCAATGTGAGCTGCGGTGATAAAAAAGAACGGCGCGATGGGAACACCGAGGAAGCCGCCGAACGAGCCCTCGTATTGCCAACCCGAGTTGTCGCCCGGGGTGGTAGTGTTGCGGGTAACGTCGCCGGTTTCCACTAAGATGATCGCACGCGCACTCCCCGATGAGCCGACGAACAGACACAAGCTCAGCAAGAAAGACACGATGAATTTCATTCGCCGCAGGTTAGCACGGCAATCCGCCGGCCGCCAATGCAATTGACACGACAGACTTTCGGGATTCCTCCACGAACAAGGCATTTTCTCGGTTCTTCACAGCTCCGGATGCGGCTGCCCTGCCATACCAACGCCTGACGAACTCCATCTCGACTTCTTACGGAATTTCCCGAAAGTGATCGCATCCCGCCTGGCACGTGGAAACTCCAGTTCGTCTCCCGTTCGATGAAACCCCCTTCGTTTTCCATTCTGCTCGGCTGCCTAGTCGTTGGCACCGCAGGTGTCCTCGTGGCCACACGCATCGGCAGTTCCCACGAAGCCACCGAAAAACCGCAGGCCTCTCGAAGTCGCGAACGGACTCCTCGTCCAGCCACCGGAATCTCGGCAGCGCAGTTGCTAAAGGCGACTGCCCAGCACTCACGTGCGAGCCGCGACACATGGGTCAGTTCGCTTGACGATGCAGAACTCAAGCGCCTCACCCGCGCCATGATCGCCGCCTATCGGGAGGACGACGCTAACGCGCTAAACGAGGTGCCCTCATGGCTCGTCCCACTCGCCACCGAATGGGGGCGACGTGATATCAAAGGACTCTTCGCGGAAATGGATGTGCTCGATCAGGACACCGCCTTTAAAAATCTAGCGGAGCAAGTGGCAATCGCCAATGTCCGGGCTGCGGCTGTGATCGGTCTCTCTGAAAGCAATCCTCAAAAAGCCTTACAACTTCTGCCCCATGTCGAAATGGTCGATCCCTTCACGACTGAACGCGACGTTGGTAAGGTCGTTGAAACGATTTTCAGGAACTGGGCCAAGCAAAATCCCACCCAAGCATGGCAAGAGGTTTCCAGTTCGTCTCCTTCAGGATCTTATCTACCTGCTGAAATCTGCGGACTCATTGCAGGCAGCTCGGAGTCTAACTTGCATGACGAGATGCTCCAATGGGTGACAACACTCAAACGGCAAACTGCAAAAGAAAATCCATTGAACAGCGACGCCACTGTTTCCCGCAACAGCATTGATGCGATTCTCAAAAATCCAAACCGCTACGATTTTGATACAATCGTTAGATCGACGGCCCTCGGTCTGGCGGAACACGATCCTGGAAAAGCTTGGGCTTGGTTGAACGCGCAGTCGCATTTTAATGAAGAAATCCCGCTGATCGTGAATTTATTTTCCAATTCGGAATCCATGAAATTCATGCACGACTGGGCGGAGCGCCAGCCTCAGGAAGTCATCGCATTCATGAGCTGTCACTCGGATGAAATCAATCCAGGCCATCGGGTGAGCACCGCCGACGTTCTTCTTTCTCGCGAACCCGAAACCGCGCTTGATATGCTCGCGGGAGTGCCTGACCCGTCCCAGCGGATGAAAACAATCACCAAATGGGTGGTTGATTCATGCGGCTTCGAGGTCAGTTCTAATTGGCCTCTCACTGAATCGAGCCAGCCACCACTTCCAACCAGTGAGGCTGTTCGGCGAATCATGGCGAACCTCAACCGACTTCGTCTGCCTGAAAGCGAAACAGCCGCGTTTCGTCTGAACCTTGAGCCACTGATCAACGACCAAGTCGCCGCCAAAACCCGATAATTCTAGTGTCACCAATAGTTCATTGTGGCGGATGGCACGCTAAACGTGGTTGATGCGTCTCGCAGCAACATCACAGAAAGAGAGGCGTTGCGGCGAGACGCAGCAACCACTTCAGCAGGTGGACTGAAGATCCGCGCTCCAATTTTTAGGCAGCCAATTAACCTGAAAATTTCTCGATTAGATCATCATCGTTCCATGGCGTCCGGTCGGGGCCGGCGGAGCGAAGTTCCCATTGTTTGCCGCCGAGGGCGTGGAAGATCAGTGGCGTGCCCCAGCGGTCGATGAGCCGGTGTTGTGGGTCAAACACGGGCGGCTTGTCCGAGATCCAAGGCTCGGTGCCGGGACGCAGACCGCGCAGGGCCGCACTCCACTCCTCGTTCGCCGAGAGCGGGCGCGAGGTGGCTTGCTTGTCGATGATGAGGAAACTGGAAATGGCATGAGCCATCGCCTCGACGTCCTTGCGCGGCGGCTGATCGGGATTTCCATAACCGGCCAACAAACGATCGCCGGGCGCAGCATCTGCTAGAAACGGAGGGGGCACGACGGGACTTGATTCTGTAACGACGATGCCCGGCGGGATGATTTCCTCCTTGGAAATGACGGGGGCTTCCGGAGCAGAGGATTTTCCGAACGGCCAGTTGGTCCACGCCAGCAGCGCGACGATGGCGAAAACGCCCGTCCATGTGAGCCACTTCCAACTCATGCGGGTTTGATGAATCCCAGCGGCGCGGTCAGCGACAGCGGGTTCCAGAAATTGGCGATGTTAGGAAGCACCGCCGCCATTTCACTGCCAGGGACACCGAACCAGCGCAGCATTTCCGCGAAGTAAACGTCAGCCGAGGTGCTCGGCAGGAGACGTCCGCCGTAGCCGACGTCGTCGGGTCCATCGAGGGTAAGGTCTGGATAGGTGCCGAAGATTTTCCCGCCATCGACGGGGCCGCCCATCACAAAGGCATTTCCGCCCCAAGCGTGATCGGTGCCGCGGCCGTTAGAACGCAGCGTGCGGCCGAAGTCGGAGGCGGTGAAGGTGACGACATCGTTCGAGAGGCCGAGTTGTTCAAGGCCGAGTTGGAAGGCAGTGAGCGCGGCATCGACTTCCGCGAGTTGGTTGGCCTGTGGTGTTAGTAAATCGCCATGCATGTCCCAGCCGCCCCAGTTGACGAAGAAAGTCTGGCGGCGCAGGCCGAGGTCGGAGCGGATCTTGATCGAGCGCAGCACCGCGCTGAGCGTGGTGGCGAGGTAGTTGTTCGAAGGAAAGAGCGCGGCGGCCGGACCGAGATCGCCACTGGGCGAATCGAAGCGGGCTTGGAAGAGGAGTTGGGCGTCGTCACTTTGCTTGGTGAGCGTGGCGAAACTCTGCGAAAGTAGGTTGGTGTAGCTCTGTTCGAGCGTACTGCGGAAGGCGGCGTTCTTGAGCTGATGGGGCGTGCTGTAGTTTTCAAAACTGAGCGAGCCGCCCGGAGTGATGACGAACTGCGTCGTCGTGTTTCCCACTTGGAACACATTGTTGCCGCTCAGAGAGATGCTCATCGAGGTGGCGTTGGCGTTATAGGCGGAGTTGAGAAGGTCCGCCGCGCGGCCGGCCCAGCCGGTAAGCTCTAACATGCCCTGAGGCACGGCGGTCTGCCATTGCTCGATCTGGTCGCTATGGGAAAACAAGGCGCGGGGCACGGGCAGTGCGGCGTTGGAGCCGTTTTCCCATGCCTGGTATTGGGACTTGCTGATCGGCTGGACGAGCGTGCCGACGTTGGTGATCGCGGCGAGCCGCTGTTTCCCCGCGAAGGCACCGGTGCCGGTCGCCATCTGATGGAGTCCAGCCATCGACGGATGGAGTGCAAAATCGGAAGCCGTGCCGTTGAGACGAAGCAGGGTGCTGCGGTTCAGCGCGAGTCCGCCATCGCTGCCGAATGCACCGCGGGTGGTGGAATAGGAGTTATAGCGTGATTGCTCCCACGGAACTAGCATCTGATAGGAATCGATGCCGCCGCTGAGGAACAGGCAGACGAGTGCCTTGGAGTCTGTGCCGCTGCCCAGTCCATCCGCCGCGGCGCTGTTCGCCAGCTTGAGGTTGAGCAAGGTGTTGAGGATGGCGGACGAGCTGACTGCGGCGCAGTTGAACTGGCGGAGGAAGGTCCGGCGTGAGACGGGTGGCAGGGACATGGCGTGGGTCGGCTTAACGTTGGACGGCACCCTCGGGACAGGCCGAGGCGAGGAAGACGGTGAGTTGTACTCGCTGGAGGGGATCGCCGGCGGAAACCTGGTTGAGCATGTTGAGGATGGTCGTGCGGGTAGCGGCGCTCATCATGCCGCCGCAGAAGAGCAGGTTGGCACGATCCACCAACTTCGGAGTATTTCCCGCGACCTCCAACAGATCCCGGTAGTCCGGCGTGAAGGCATAGGTATCGTAGAGTCGCAGGCCGGAAACGGTGTTCTGCCAGAGACGGTTGACGAAGGAGATGCTGGTGTAGCTGTTAGCGATCTGGAAGGCGGGCGCGGCGAGCTGGTTTTCTGTCAGAAGTCCCGGCGGACGGTAATCGGGTCGGTAGAAATTGAAGACGCTCGGCGAGTTTCCCGGCGACTGGAGCGAGCTGTCGTAGAAATCGCCATAGTCCCACCAGTTCACGGCGGGATAGCGGGCAAGCCGGCCGGCGCGGGCAAGGATCATCGCCCGCTGCACCGGATCCTTGAGGCGACCGAACGAGGGCGAGCCGTGCGACCAACGGACGTCGCGGGCCTCCACATCCAGCAGGATGGCGCGGACGACGGCTGCTAGATCACCACGTTTGCCGCTGCCATTGTTCGTGAATGCCGCGGCGACCCGGCTGACGTAGGCCGGACTGGGATTGCCGGTCACGAGGAACTGGATCAACTGCTTCCCGATGAACGGCCC
>JBBQDJ010000164.1:0-7884 GCA_038319595.1 Verrucomicrobiales bacterium | reverse complement strand
GGAAGGTCACCCACGTCGTGATCAACGCGCCCAAGGTAGCCGCTGCGAGTGGAGGCAGGTTTCCCGGATTCTGCCACGCGGCAACAAACCCGACGAACTGCAACACCATGATCAAAGGTCCCGGAGTGGTCTCCGCCAGGCCCAGTCCCGCCATCATCTGCCGCTGCGCCAGCCAACCGAAACGTTCCACCGTCATCTGTGCGACATACGGCAACACCGCATAGGCTCCGCCGATGGTGACCAGCGCCGCCTTGCTGAAAAACAAGCCTTCTTGGAAATGGATCCCCTTCCATCCCAGCAACCAACCCGCGGCGATCACCGGCGTCCACCAGAGGGTCAGGCAGATGGCGGAGATCCGGATCGTCCGCCCGACACCCGCGCGAGGTGCCGGGGGAAGCTCCACACAGGACAGCTCCTCCGCATGGGATTTCCCATGTCCCTTGCCTGCGGGAAACTGCTTCGGATAGAATTTCCCGCCAACCCACCCGATCAACGCCGCTGCTAGGATGATGAAGACAAACGAGATTTTAAATTGAAAAATCGCGACAAACGACAAAGCTGATAGCATCCAAAGACTTGGCGATTTCAGCGCCTTCGAACCGATCCGTTTCACTGCGGATGCCACGATGGCGATGACCGCCGCCATGAGTCCGTAGAAAATCCCATTTACCCACGCGATGCTGCCGCCCGCCATGTAGAGCCAGCTCAGGCCTAGCAGGATGAAAACCGAGGGCAGAACGAAAAGCACGCCCGCCGCGATTCCGCCGCGCGCGCCGTGCAACCGCCACCCGAGATAGGTCGCCAACTGTTGGGCCTCAGGCCCCGGCAGCAGCATGCAGAAATTCAACGCGTGCAGGAAATGCTCTTCCGAAAGCCAGCGTCGCTTTTCGACGATTTCCTTGTGCATGATCGCGATCTGCCCCGCCGGCCCGCCGAAGCTGATCCAGCCGAGTTTGGACCAGAAGTGAAGGGCTTCGCGGAAACTTGGCAGTGGCGGTGGGCTTTCCTCGTTCATGGTAGAATTTCATGCGACACCTCTGCCAACGGCAAAACAGACTGGGCCATAAAGTCGTGAAATATCGAGCCGGCAGTTTGGTGTCTTCAAAACTCAAGAGCAGTTGGTGTCGTGCATTAGGCCGTTCAGAATGATCTAGAATCAACTATTCAGGAAAGTAGGTCCGAGGAAATGGAAAGCGTGATTCCCCGGTACCGTGTCCGTCATCCAGATCGAATCGACCCGTTTCCCTGCCTGCTTTCGGGTCGAAAACGATCGCGGTCATGTCACCTCCATCCAAAACAATCCACGGCTGTGTGGGATGATAGCGAATCCATCCAGCAGATGTTAGTCCTTCCAAGATCGGGCGGTATTCTCCGTCCTTGGTGAGCCATCCAATGGACTTACCGCAAGAAACCACAAAATGACTGTCGTCGATGGCAACAATGAATCGCGGATCATTCAATTTCTTCAGCGAAGTTTTCCAGATCAAATCACCGCGACGATCTCGGCACTCCATGGATTGATATCCGAGATAAACCAAACACCCCCGCGAGACTGGAGTTAATGCACGGCAATCAAAATTTCCGGGACATTCCCACAACAATGACCCATCCGCGTTGAACTCTTGAACTCCACCGGACCGACCACTAGTAGACCAGAGTCCACCATGAAACGCAAAAACCGGCTGCGAATTCAAGTTTTGAAACCGCGAAGTCACTCTTCCTTCTGAGTCCGACAAACCGATATTCATCGGATGAGAATCCCCGATACGAGAATAATACATTTCGTTTGTCAGTGGTTCAAGAATCATTGGCCACACGTCTTGATGGGCTTTCGCCACGGCGGCGGCATGATCAAGCCAAACAAGATCTCTTCGCCCTCCACTGGTCTTCTGCACCAAAGGCCGATCCAGCGGCACAGGAAGGATTTCCCACATTGGGATAGATGGATTCCTTTTTGCCTCCCTGAACCTTTCCAAAATCTTGGTGGAAGACTCGTCAAAGCTCATCGAACCGCCGACTACAGACCTAACAAGCATTCCGGCAGCCATACGAATTGCTGCATCCTGGCTTTGTAAACCTTCTTCAAAAACCTCCGCTGCTTCCTTGGTGTGGCTCGGAGCAAAAGCCTTTGCAAGCCACAACCGCGTTTGTAGCGGCAATCGCGAACGAAATGACACGCTTAGCCATTTCCTTTGATAGCTCCATAGCGTCCATGCAAAGCCATCGGCAAGCTTCGGATCGAGATCGCGGAGCAACGGTGCGACTGTCTTTGCAGATAGAAGCCTCAACGTCTTTTCGTCAATTTTGGCGGGATCAATTCGTGCTAGAATTTCCTGCACGCTCGCAAGCGCTTTCCAGCCAACCCACTCTCGCTCCTCAAATTCTGCTAGACCGATCAATGACACCATCGACTTTTCGGATCCGCGATGGCCCAGTTCCCTGATGGCGACATCAACAACTCTTCTTGGATCATGTAGTCGCTCCACCTGAAGGTCTCGGAATAATTCCGCCAAAGTCTTTGAATTGGGTGCCTTCCCCTGCTCCCGATTAAAATACTTAGATGTGATTTGCTTTTCCTCCCGATCCGTGACCTTCGGGAGCCAAGAGCCGGCAGCTTCCCAATTGAATTGCACGTATGCTAACAGCGTGTCTTCGTCTGCCCCTGCAAGACCATTTTCATTTAGTAACTGCTCGGAGGTGGGCTCCGCTGGAAAATCCAATGGTGCATAAGAGGTAGCGCAAGCAACCTCAATCAACAACAAACAGAGCAGAATGGTTTTCATGGGAACGAATTGAAAGACGTCAGCGTGGGGAGTGGGGATGCACTTGTATCCACTCATTCATTGGATGACGGGGACAGGAGTGTCCCCGCTCCTTAGTTCTTCTAGCCACGCATCATCCGGCATCGCGTAAGGCCTGAAGGTTTCGAGGGTGCCGAGGTGTTCGTTGTGGAATAGCGCCCGGTGCAGACCGAGTGAAGTCGCGGCGGGCGAGTCGATTAGATTCGAGGAATCATTGGCACTCATCTGGAAGAGCACGCGCATTTCGAACTCGGCCATCAGCTTGCGCGGGATCCAGCGGCTGACGTTGTTCCACGTGTCGGTGGCGGCGAGGACGTGCATCCCGACTGGACCGCCCTCGCCTAGCAGGTTGGCGAAGGCTTGTGATGGATTCGGACCGGCGGACGCGTCGTCGTCCATCGAGAAACGGAATTCGTCGTCCGGGCGGAGTGTTTTGAATCGCTGGAGGTCGTGGACGATGAGGAAGACTTCCGGGGCATCGCGGCCTGAGCTCGGTCCTCGGGTTTCGAGTTCCGTGGCAAGACCGGTCATGAGGGCGGCGACTTCCGCGGGTCCGCCGATACGGATTTTGTGCGGCAGGGCGGCGGCCAGCTTTTGGAAAAATCCGTTAGCGCCGTTGTCGTAGGCGTGGGGATCGAGAATCACGAACTCGACTTGGTCCGTCGGGTATTGGGCGGCGAGTGAAACGATGCTGATGCCCAGCAAGGAGAGCGACCGCTCGGCGGATTGGCCAACGACGAGTAGGTGACTGCCACTCTGGCGCTGGAAGCGGGCCTCGGTCGGGCCTTTGATCGAGTTCGGGGCACCGAGCCAGGCACGGGCGGTGACGGGACGGCCAGTTGGATGCGAGGTGAAAAGCTGCTTCAGCTCCGCATTGTCGCGAACATCGGCGGGCGCATTTCCTTCGAAGACAATCGGCGTCGGCGGCTGTTTGCCTCCCTGCCGGGCGAGCACGTTGACCTGATCCAGGAGGGCGTCGCGCTCTTCTTCCGGAAGCCAGACAATTTGAAAAGGGCTGTTAGCGGCAAACGCGCCGGCCTGGTCATTGTAGATCCCCTCGCCCGGACGGGTGAGCATTCGGGGAGCCGGATTGTCGTCTTCCATGATCAGGGCGGCGTCGGCTTCATTGCACTGGAGTGCGATACGAATGACCATTTGGCCGAGGGTCGCACGGGCCAGCGTGTAGGCTCCGCCGAGAGTTTGGGACCCGAGGATGACATGGATGCCGAACGCGCGGCCTTGCCTAACAATCCGATCCAACAGCAACGAGGCTTCCTGTGCGACGGCGTCGTCCTCGGTGAAGAACTCCTGGAATTCATCGATCAGCAGCAGGCTGCGCGGCAGTGGTTCGCTATCGGCAGTGCGTTTGTAGCCGGCCATGTCCTGCGAGCCGGCCTTGCGGAATAATTCGCCGCGACGCTTTAGTTCGACGTCGATCCGCTGCAGCACGCTGAGCGCGAATTCACGGTCGCTTTCGATGGCGATGACTCGCGCATGCGGCAGATGTCTCGCTGCATAACATTTGAACTCCACACCTTTCTTGAAATCGATGAGATAGAATTCCACCTGCTCCGGGCTGCACCACAGCGCAAGATTGGTGATGATGACGTGGAACAGCGTCGATTTGCCTGAGCCCGTTTTCCCGGCGACGAGAACGTGCTGGCGGGTGCCCTTGCCGATGGCGAGCATCTGAAGTTTCCGGGCACCTGTCCTGCCGATCGGCACACGCAGTTCTTCGGTAGTATCGAAGGTCCAGCGTTGATCGACGGTAGGTGCGATCTGCTCGAAGGGCACCTGCACCCTGTTGGAATCAATACTCGCCTTACCGATCCGGTGAACGAGCGTGATGGCGTCGTCGAGCGTGGGCGGTGCGTCAAAGACGACGTGGGTGGCTCCCGTCTGGCCGTCCGCCAGGCGGGCCTGACCTTGCGTGAAAGTGATGCGCAGGCAAGCCCGCCGAAGCTCGTCATCGAGCGCCGGGTCCACGGACGGGAGTCGCAGGTCACGCTGGATCAAAAGATGCACGCCGCAGCGGGCACCGCTGTTCGCGATGGATCTCAGCCGTTTCGCCGAGGTCTCGCTGAACCCTGTCGGAAATCCAGCGATGACGACGAAGCGGTATTTCTCGGCGGTGGTGCCGGCCTGTTCGTTGTATTCGCTGATGGTCGCATACTCGTTGCGGAGATACATCTGGATGACCTTTTCGATGTGGTCGTTCAATTCCGCCAAGCGCTCCTCGATCTGCGTGCTTTGCGTCCAAATCCGATGGCCAATCAGGGTTTCCTCATAATCTGCTAGGTGCATCAGCCCGGCGAAATCTTTGCCAAGCCCTACCGGATCGATGAACACAAACGAAGCCCGTCCCGGCGGATGCGAGGCTAACAACCGCAGTGTGATCGCATGGAGCGCTTGGGTGGCGGCATCCCCGCTGGAACCGTCGCACTCGAACAAAAGTGACCCCCGGTTAGGAAAATCCAGCGACAAGGGGACGGAAAGATTTCCGCGATGGGGCAGCGCCAACCGAGGATCATGCGGAAGTCCATCCGCCAGTTCCGCAGGATTGATCTCAAGGTGACCGATGCGGATGGCGGTGGACGCTGCGAGCGGTGAAGTCCAGGTCCCGCAAACCTCCGGGGTCCATTCTGGAAAGCGCTCTAACGAATGAACCTCCATGCTTGATAGCGATTCGATCACCGGCACGACCTCGGCATTCCAGGGAATCGTTAGCTCGTGGATTTTCGAATCCACATCGGATTCGATTGATGCGTTGAGCTGGGTGCGGGATGCCTCGATGAGACGATTTTGGCCGGCGGCGTCCGCCTTGGCTTGGGAGATGGAGTGTTCGTGATTGGCATCGATTGCGGCGAGTTTGCGAGCGTGTTGACTTTCCAATTTAGCAGGAAGGCGTGCGAACTGTTCATCGAGTTTGTTCTGACCTTTACCGAGCCTCAGCTTCCATTCGCTGTCGGACTCGCGGAATGTGGCGCTGAGATTCTGGCCTTCCGCTTCATCCTCCGCTTTGATTTCCGCCACCATCTCGGCGAGACGTGCGGCAGATGCTTTTTCCGCAGCATCTTCTAACAACCTAGCGGCGGCGAGGGCTTCCGATGCGCGGCGGATGACCGGCAGCACCGCCATGTAAGTGATCAGCCAGATCAAACCGACAAGAAGGAGCGCACCCGCGACTGGCAGGGGCCAATCATTGCCCATCCGATGGCTGAGCCAACCTGCGAGGCCCGCGATGACCGGTGCGAGCAACCACAGCGGTGCGATCCGGAAAACCGCAGCTTGCGGAAGCTTGCTTGCCTTGTCGGAAATTTCCCGAGCCTCGCGCAGTTTTTCTTGAAGGGCGATGCGCAGCGTCTCAGCGGTGCCGGAGGTATCGACGTCAGTCGTCACGTGCCGCTTGCCATTGAAACGATCCATCACCAATGGCTGATAGGACCGAAAGGTCTTGAGGATGGAACCTCGTAATCCCCGCCGGATTTTTTGATCTGCGATCAATTCCTTTTGAAACTCCTTATGTGCTTCGGCCGCCTGTTTGAGGTCTTCCTGACGGGCCTGCCGGTTCCGCATCATCGCACCTTGGACCTGGCCGATCCGCCGGTCCTTGACGCCTTGGGCGCGATTCGCAAGTGCTGCCTTTGCGGCGTGGTAAGCTCGATGAATCCATGCATGATGCGCAGCCATTCGCTCCTGCTCGGAGTCGACCGCCTGTTGTCGCAGGGCAGCGAGTTCCAACAGCTTGCCATTGAATTTTCCCGCAGCGGCTTCCTCCCGCTGGATCGATTCGCGACGAACTGTGCCCATGCGCTCAGCGCGGCTTTTGATCAGTAACTTCTCGCGCGCAGCAATGACGGAGATGCCGGATTTTAATTCGGTCAGTTTTTCCTGCACGGTCTGTAGGTCGATGGCGTCAGTCGCAGTCTGCATGAATTTTTTCCAGTAATTGGTCGAGCTCATCGATCACGCGGAGTGCCGAGTTTACACTATGCATGAGCTCGGATAGATATAAGTCATCGAATTCCTGCGCCTTGCTGTCGCGCCAGGAAAAACGGGTTTCGCCCCACCGCGCTTGGAGCTGGCGGGTGGCCAGGGTGAGCAATCCTTTACTGCCTGACATGCTCATGGCTCACCTCCTGTTTCAGCAGGCAACGGCGCGGCTGGTGTCGGGGTGCTCTTTTCCGCATACGCTTGGAGCGCCTTGATCGATTCGCTGAGCGCGAAGACTCCTTTGGGCAACTGTTGGCCAACGAGGTGAAACATCGGGTCGAGTTGGCGGAGCAGAGGCGTGGCGCGGTTCTCGAAAGTCTGCCGCCACTTCTTTACGACGCGGACTTTTTCCTCCGCCTCTTCCACTTTGCGGCGTGCCTTGAGGACGGCCATTTTCTGGAATGCGTTGCTCGCCTGCGGGCTGGTTAGATTCGCGCTATAAAGTTCCTGCTCCGCCTGATGGAGATGCTTGGTCCACTGTTTCATCTGCCGCTCCCAGTGCTGCGCCCGGTCGGTATCGAGCCATGTCTGCGTGCGGCGGACGTCGCCTTCCATGTCCTCCAGCGCCACGCGGGCCTTGGCGATGTATTGGACCAGATCCGAGCGGAAGGCTTCGAGCGCTTCGATGGAGGAAATCTTTGCTTGTTCGGACATCGCGATCTTCCGGTGCGGGTCAGCGCTGATCGAGGTATTGCTGGATGCGCTCCGCCTTGCGCAACAAGTAGGGCGTGTGGCGGTCAGACAACTCCAGGAAGGATTTCAGGGTTTTCATCAACTGGGTGAACTCCGTCGCAAATTTCTCCTGCTCCTGATCCTGCCAGGTGTCCCCCAACGCCGTGAACCGCGCCATCAGCGAGCCGGTCCGCTCGCGCAGGTCGCCGTTAAAACGCTTCAGTTCCGCCGCGAAACGACGGACCTCTTCGGGATCGATGATGGCTTGTGACATGGCGTTTCGAGTGAATTGGTAACTCCTTCCTCACTGCCAATCACAGTCGTTTTCCCTATTGCTGCCAATTGCATTTTCAATTCCTTTACAATTTTCCTCTCCTGCAATCGCGGCTGACAATCGCATCTTGACCCGGACCGCTCC
>JBBQDJ010000163.1:0-7885 GCA_038319595.1 Verrucomicrobiales bacterium | reverse complement strand
TCATCAATCCTTCCACGAGATACTTTTACGATGCGGCTGCGGGTAAGCTATATTTGCAGGCAGATGCGCGTTGGCTCGTCATCGCACGATAGTCGCCATCTGCTAACATCCAGACAGCCAGCGCTGCCGGAGTAAGTGGTGAAGAAAATGGTGAGGAAAATGGAAACCGGGGTCAGGCAGCAGAAACCGGGGTCAGGCAGCAGATCTTGACAGAATGTCGGGAGCCGATTTCGAACAGGCAGGTACTGAGGCCACTGGCGGGGACGCGGGGGCTGGAAGCTTGGGAGAAGATCGTGAACGGGATCAGTCCTTGAATTTCAATGTCTATAGATGCTAGATTTCATCCGGGCCGCTGGCTCAGCTTCCTCCCCGCAGCCGCAACAAAGACAAGCTGAAGCTTGAACTCTCCATCCATTCCGCCGCCAATTCATGATCGAAGAATTTGACAGAATCATTGACAGCAAAATCATTTAAAAAGACCGGGGCAGCGCAGGCTTGATCTTCAATGATTCTGCTGTAAATGATTCTGCCTTCTCCTCTGCGTTTCCTCCGCGGGCTTTGCGGCTCTGCGGTTCGTCTCTTCTGGATGAATGAATGAGATCCGTTTCTTAGAATCGAAGAGGTGGCAGAATCATTGACAGCAAAATCATTTTTAAAGACCGAGGCAGCGTAGGCTTGGTCTTCAATGATTCTGCTGTAAATGATTCTGCCTTCTCCACTGCCTTCTCCAATGCCTTCTCCACTGCCTTCTCCACTGCCTTCTCCACTGCCTTCTCCGCTGCGTTTCCTCCGCGGCCTTTGCGGCTCTGCGGTTCGTCTTTTCTGGATGGACGAATGATTTGGATCTCACCCATCGGGTGAAGGCCTCAAATCAGGTCACACATCCATCATCTGTGTCTATCTGGGTTCATCTGTGGTCAATTCTCTTCTCTAGGCTTCGTATTTCCAAGGAATAGCAATTCTCATCAGGCAGACTGGAGATCCGCGCTCCACTATTCAGCCAGCCTGTTAGCGAACCCTACGAAATTCCATACCACCCCGATACCGTGATTCCAGCAGCGCACCCAGCGCGATGCCACAGGCATAGGCTGCTAGATCTGGTGGATTGAAGGTCGAGCCGAGGATGAGATGTCCGATCCGCATCCCGCGGATCGAGTCGAGCCACGGCGCGTGATAGAGTTGTGAGAACTCGACCGCCCATGCGAAGGCGAGCGAGATGAGCGCAAGCCGCACCGTTGAAGTCCGGCTGAAAAGAAACCCGAATCCACAGAAGACCAGCAGCGCCCAAAGTGCGTCACCGCCGTATTTTGTTAGAAAGGGTGGCAGATGGAGAAACCGGGACCGCCAAAGCAGCCCACCCGCCATCACCAGCAAGATCCATAATCCATAGAAACGCCGATCCCTTGAAGGCGACTCGGTTTTTCGACCACTTTGCTCGGGCACGATCAACTGGCCTTCTTTTGGTTTGGACGATAATCCGTCCACTCGGGAATGGTGATGTAGCCATCGCCGCTGGTATCGATTCTTACAAAGAGCCCTTTGGGATTGCGCGATTTTTTGGCCATCGCCGACTTGAGGAACTCGTTGTAGTTCAACTTGCCATCCTTGTTGGTGTCCAGCGATTGGAACTGCCGGTGGCTATTGGTATTTTTCCCGGTGTGGGGTTTTCCTGGCGTGGCGCAGGAGCCGAGAAAAATAGCACTGAAAATGGCCAAGGCCGCACCGACGACAGGTTGAACAAGATTTGTCATGGCACGCAATTATCACCAGAGCGCCTCCCTGTCGCGGAACATTTTGTGAAAAATCAGCGTCCCATCCAACCGCCGTCCACCACGAGGATTTCGCCATGGACGTAGCGTGAGGCCTCGCTGGCGAGGAAAACGATGGGGCCTTTGAAATCGTCGGGCTCGCCCCATCGTCCGGCAGGGATGCGGGCGAGGATCTGGGTGCTGCGGACGGGATCCTCGCGCAGGGCTTCGGTGTTGTCGGTGGAAATGTAGCCAGGAGCGATGGCGTTGACATTGACGCCTTTGCCGGCCCACTCGTTAGACAGGGCCTTGGTGAGCTGGCCGATGCCACCTTTCGAAGCCGCGTAGCCGGGAACCGTGACGCCGCCCTGGAACGTGAGCAGCGAGGCGGTGAAGATGATTTTCCCGCTTCCACGGGCGATCATTTTCGCGCCGATGTCGCGGCTGAGGAGGAATTGGGCGTTGAGATTCACATCGATCACTTCGAACCACATGTCATCCGGATGCTCGGCAGCGGGCTTGCGTTTGATGGTGCCGGCGTTGTTGACCAGGATGTCGGGCGTGCCGTGTTCCGCCATGACTCTCGCGGCGAAGGCTTTGACGGCTTCGCGATCAGCGAAGTCACACTGATAGGCGGTGAACTTGCAACCGAGGGCGGTGACGGCTTTTTCGATCGCACTGCCTGTTAGCTCCAGGCTGGCACTGACGCCGATGATGTCAGCACCTGCTTCTGCTAGGCCTTGGGCCATGGCAAAGCCGATGCCGCGCTTGCAGCCGGTGACGATAGCGGTTTTTCCGGTGAGGTTGAAGGGATTCATAGGAAGAGGAAGATTTTTAAGTGCAGCTGGACTCAGATAAACGCAGATGGAAGATGGGATGAAGAGTGTGAGGCACCGCGAACAAGAATTTTCAAATCCTATCTGCGTTTATCTGTGTCTATCTGCGGTTCGATTGATTCTTGATGAGTTAGCGAAGGTCAACGATTTCGACGCGGTCCATGTCGGTGAAGGCTTGGTTTTCACCGCCCATGGCCCAGCAGAAGCGGTAGCTGGCGGTGCCGCAGCCGCAGTGGATGGACCACGGCGGCGAAAGCACGACCTGTCGATCAGCCACCCACAGCGGGCGGGTTTCCTGCGGTTGGCCCATCAGGTGAAGGACGCGGTGGGCGGCGGGGACGTCGAAATAACAATACACTTCGCTGCGACGGTCGTGGGTGTGGCAGGGCATGGTGTTCCAAATGCTGCCGGGTTTGAACTCGGTGAAGCCCATGACGAGCTGGCAGCTTTTGATCCCGTTCTCGTGGATGTATTGGAAGATGGTCCGCTCGTTGCACTCGTCCTTGCTGCCGAGCTCCACGCGGTTCGCATCGGCGCGGGTGGCCTTGGTGGTGGGATGGGCCGCGTGAGCCGGGTAGCTGATCAGATAGAAAACGGCGGGCTCAGCGGCGGTGGCGCTGGCGAAGGTAATTTCCCTGCTGCCGCGGCCAATGTAGAGGCAGTCGTGGGCACCCATTTGATGGGCGGCCCCATCGACGGTGACGGTGCCGGGTTGTCCGAGATTGAGGATACCGAGTTCGCGCCGCTGGCAGAAGAAATCAGCTTTCAGGGCATCGTCGTTCGGGAGCGCGAGCGCCACGTCGGTGGGGATGGCGCTGCCGACGATGGCGCGGTCGAGATCGGTGTAAACAAGGTCGATCTCACCGGTGGTGAAAAGTTCATCGAGGAGAAAGGCGGCGCGAAGTTCAGCCGTTTCAAGGACGGCCGTTTCGCGGGTTGAAGGCATCAGACGTGTTTCCATAGGCGTGAGTCGAAATTTCCCGCAGTCGATCTGCGATTCCTTTTTGAAATCATCGATTTTCCTTTGATCGGGCGGGCGGTCATTCTTCATTCACCCCGTCCTGTGGCAACCAGAATTTCAATTTCATCAACCCGCCCATTTTTAACTCCTATGAACTCTTCCCCATCCAAGTTCGTCGATCGCAGCCGTCCGAAACTTAGCAAGATCCTGGCTGTTGCTTTGGCTGCGTCCAGCACCCTGCTCGCGGCAGACCCAAAGCCCGCCGGAATCATCGCGGATATGAAGCGGGTGGCAGATTGGCAAATCGCAAATCCATCGAGCCATCCGATCCACGACTGGACCCAGGCCCCGTTTTTTCTGGGGCTTTCTAATCTCAACCAAGTGAGCGGCGAGGCAAAGTATCTCGAAGCACTGGACGGATTCGGCAAGGCCCTTTCCTACGGCCCCGGGCCGAGGCTGACTCACGCGGATGACCATGCGGTCCTTCAGGCGTGGCTTGAACTTTACCGTCGGGACAAGGACAAGGCGAAACTGGATCCCTCGATCGCCCATTTTGGAAAGGTGACCACCGCACTCGCGGACAAGCCTGCGGCTTCTATCAGCGGCGGCACTTTCACTTGGTGCTGGTGCGACGCACTCTTCATGTCCCCCGCCGTCTGGGTCCAGCTTTCAGAAATCTCCGGCGATCCGAAGTATCTGGCCTGGGCGGATAAGGAATGGTGGACGACCACGGACGTGCTGTATGACCCGACACACCATCTTTTCTATCGGGATAACAACTTCTTCAAGAAGCTGACTCCGAGCGGGAAAAAAGTTTTCTGGGCACGTGGCAATGGGTGGGTCATCGGCGGCCTGATCCATGTGCTCGACCATCTGCCGGCGGACCATCCATCACGGGGGAAATATCTGGGGCTCTATCATGACATGATGGCCGCCTTGCTGAAATTACAGAACGCCGATGGTCTGTGGCGCACAAGCTTGTTAGACCCACAGGACCCGCAAGGCGAGTCATCTGGCACGGCGTTTTTCGTCTATGGCATGGCCTGGGGCATCAACCGCGGACTGCTGCCTGCAGAGAGTTTCCGCCCGGCGGTGATGAAGGGCTACGCGGCCCTAGCGAATCACATCCAGCCGTCCGGGATGATGGGATTCGTCCAAAAGATCGGCGATTCCCCGGACAAACAGGACACCAAGGCCGAGTCCACCGAGGTTTACGGTTCCGGTGCCTTCCTGCTCGCCGGCTCGGAAATCGTTCGTTTGCTCGATCCCTCCAAGCGCCGCACCGACCTCGCCAGCTTTAAGGGGGTGAAATTGCCCGACCATTTTGCCCCCGCTGTTCCGCGGACCTTCGCGCGTTTCGTGCCGGAACGTTCCGATGATTTCGCTTGGGAGAATGATCTCGTCGCGTTCCGGACTTACGGCCCGGCCCTTCGTCCCGGCGCGGAGAACAGCGGGATTGACTGCTGGTTCAAGCGGGTGCCTTACCCGGTCATCGACAAGTGGTATTTGGAAGACCGCCTGAAACTTCCTTATGGCAAGGTCAACAAGCCGTATCATGACGATCAGGGCGAAGGCTACGACGCCTATCATGTCGGAGACAGCCGCGGCTGCGGCGGAATCTCGGCCTGGGCGGACGGTGCCCTCCACAACTCGGAGACCTTCATCGCCCACCGGATCATTTCCAGCACTCCGGAGCGGACGGTTTTCGAACTCGACTACGCCAGCGATTTCAAAGGCAAGATTCTCCGCGAAACCAAGCGGATCACTCTCATTCTGGGCGAGCGGCTGTTCCAAGCGGATTCGCGATTCACCCTCGATGGCAAGCCGGCGGTGGATTTCGATGTCGCGATCGGCCTGAGTCCCCAAGTGAAAGGAAGCACACCCGTCGAATCGCCGAAGACCGGGGCGCTGATGTTCTGGGAGAAATTCGACGGCTACGGCCTTGGCACCGCAATCCTCATCGACCCGGCACGGGTGTTGAAAATGGTTCCTTACACCGATGCCGCCGGGCAAACCCAGGCACTCTGCCTCGCCAAGACCGATGAAAACGGTGGAGTCCGTTGGTTCGCTGGTTTCGGTTGGGAGGGCCAGGGTGAGATTACCACGAGGGAACAATGGACCGCCTATTTGAAAGAATTTGCAGGGAAATATCTGAAAAAGCCTTATGCGGACTATTCCAGCGACGGGAATTTCAAGGTTCACACGCTCGATATTCCCGCCGCTCCATAGGCGCATACACCCCATTTTGAGGATCTTCAGCGAGTTCGGGCCTGGTTTCCAAAAGTCGGGTATTGTGGGTGCTTCCCCCGGTCTTGACAGCCCCCCCCGTGAAAAGCAGATTTCCCGCCCCGTTTCCGCCTCGGCCTGTGACGTTCCGGTAAAATCCGGTCGTATCGACGGCAGAGGTCAGCGGGACGGGCAGTTCCTTAAGGTCGGCTCTTGCGCCAAACGTCGTTGCCCATATTTTACCAAAGTTTTCCAAATCATTCCATGTCATCATCGCAGAAATCCCCATTTGGCTGGCCCAAACCTCAAGGACTTTGGCACCCGTCTCGCGAGAAAGACGCGTGCGGCGTCGGCTTCATCGCCCACCTGAAGGGCAAGCGTTCACACGACATCGTGCTCAAGACGTTGACGATGAACGAGCACATGGACCACCGCGGTGCCAGCGGATCGGATCCGGCCACCGGTGACGGCGCGGGCATGCTCATCCAAATGCCGGACAAGTTCCTGCGCCGCGAGATGGCGAAAAAGGGCGTCGAGCTGCCACCGGAAGGTGACTATGGCTCCGGCTGCGTGTTTTTCTCGCCAGAGGCCTCGGTGCGCGAGGTGGCAATGCAGGTCTTTGAACACGTGATCCGCGTGCAAGGTCAGAAGTTTCTCGGCTGGCGCACGGTGCCGGTGAAAAGCTCCATCCTCGGAAAAACCTCCGGTCGCTACGAGCCGGTGATCAAGCAGGTTTTCATCGGAAAGAGCGACGACGTCACCGACGCGATGAGCTTCGAGCGGAAGTTGTATGTGATCCGCAAGCAAGTGGGTCATTGGATCCGCAACAACGAGGTTCCCAACCAATTCCGTGACGTTCACGGCAACAAGGGCAACACCTTCCCCGGCGCGGACTACCACTACGTCACCGGCCTATCAGCTCGCACGATGATCTACAAGGGCATGCTCACGCCTTGCCAGCTTTCCGAGTATTTCCCGGATTTCCTCGATCCGGATTTCGAATCGGCGCTGGCGCTGATGCACACCCGTTTCTCGACGAACACCTTCCCGAGTTGGTCACGCGCCCATCCTAACCGTTTCATCGCCCACAACGGCGAGATCAATACGGTCATGGGCAATGCGAATTTCATGAAGGCCCGTCAGGCGCTCTGCCAGTCGGATCTTTTCGGAACGGATATCGAAAATATTTTCCCGGTCATCAACGAGGATGGCTCCGACTCCGCGCGCCTCGACAACGCTCTCGAATTCATGCACTTCGGTGGCTACGATCTCGTCCATGCGATGATGATGATGATTCCCGAGCCATGGGAGCGCCACACCATGATGGATGAGGAAAAAAAGGCGTTCTATGAATTCCACGCCTGCCTGATGGAGCCTTGGGATGGCCCGGCTTCCATCACTTTCTCCGACGGCCAGCAGATCGGTGCCGTGCTGGATCGAAATGGCCTCCGCCCGAGCCGCTACTATGTCACCGATGACGACCTCGTCATCATGGCGTCCGAAGTCGGCGTCGTGCCCGATCTCGATCCGAATACCATCGTTGAAAAAGGCCGCCTGCGCCCCGGTAAGATGTTCCTCGTGGACATGAAGGAGGGCCGCATCGTCCCTGACGACGAAGTGAAAAAGCGCGTCTATGGTGCGAAGCCCTACGGTCAGTGGCTGAAGGAAAACCGCATCACCCTCAAGGATCTTCCTGCTGCCAAGGATGCGAAGTCCGTCGAGGAAGAGCGCATCCTCGAACGTCAGATCGCATTCGGCTATACCTACGAAGATCTCCGCATGCTGCTCGGACCCACCGCTTCCACCGGCGTCCAGCCGATTTCCTCGATGGGTAATGACACCCCCCTCGCGGTTCTCTCCACGAAGCCGAAGCATCTCTATCAGTATTTCAAACAGATCTTCGCCCAAGTCACCAATCCGGCGCTCGACTGCATCCGCGAAGAACTCGTCACCTCCACCGAAACCTTTCTCGGTTCCGAAGGCAACCTGCTCGCCCCCGGCCCGAAAAGCTGCCGCATGATCCGTCTCGATAATCCGCTGATCGATAACGAATCACTCGCCCGTCTCCGCGAGGTCAACCTCGACGGATTCAAAGCCACCACCATCGATGCACT
>JBBQDJ010000162.1:0-7947 GCA_038319595.1 Verrucomicrobiales bacterium | reverse complement strand
TCCTCATCCGTCAGCGCGGCACGAAAGTGCATCCGGGCCTCGGCGTCGGGATCGGCCGTGACCACACGCTCTTCGCACTCGTCGATGGCCGTGTCCATTTCGACAAGGAAGGCCGCCGCGTGAACGTGGTCGCCCAAGCCGCCGCCAACTGAGTTGATCGTTCCATTCTACAAAAGGCCGCCTCCGTAATGGACGCGGCCTTTTTTGCTGTGGCGGCGATCACCGGTCGCCGCGAATCGAGATTTCAAATCGCGGCGACCGGTGATCGTCGCCACACCCGTGCTTTATGAGTTACCGCTGCTTGTGGCTGCCCTTGTTCGCTTGTCTTGTTAGCCTCATCGCTTGCCAGCGTAGTCGAAATGAAGGCCCACCAAAAGCGGTAGCTGTTAGATCGGATGATGCCATCGCGCTCAACCTGATGAGTTTCAACATCCGCTATGAAACTCCCGAAGACCTCAACGACCACGCATGGCGGCAACGGGTGGCCGGTGCGGTGCGCATGATACGCCGGGAAAGTCCCGACATCATCGGTGTGCAGGAAGCGTTGCATGGACAGGCCGCTGATCTGTGGGCATCCCTGCCGGACTATGAGTTCTTTGGCGTCGGTCGCGACGACGGACAGCGGGAGGGTGAATACTCGGGGATTTTCTATCGGAAAGATCGTTTCAAACCAGATCCTGACGGCCACGGGACGTTCTGGTTGTCGGACACTCCGGCCACGCCCGGATCACACACTTGGGGAAATGAAATCCCACGGGTCGCTGCCTGGATTCGTCTAGTGGACCTGGCCACGATGCGCGGCTTCTACGTCTTCAATACCCATTGGGATCACCGCGACCAGCCATCCCGCGAACGAGCCGCATTGCTGATCGCCGATAGGATTGATACCCGGAAACACGCGGATGAACCGGTCGCTCTGATCGGGGATTTTAACTCTAACGAATCCAATCCCGGCATCATTTATCTGACAGGAAAAAGCGGGAACGTCGCCGGGACTTCGCGGTCATGGAAGAATGGCATGCAGGATACCTATCAGACCCTGCACCCCACCGAGAAGAACCGCCGCAGCCTGCATTTCTGGAGCGGCAGCCGGGAAGGGAACGTGAAGGTGGACCACATCCTTGTTAGTCGCGGCGCGAAGATCGAGGCGGCGGAAATTATTTCCACCGACCGCCCCATGGTGTCCGACCATTTTCCCGTCACCGCGCGGATCCTGTTTCCTCTAACGAAGTGAAGCGCGCTGCCGGATGTATTCCGCCAGAGCCTCCCGCCAGTGTCGCGGCGGATGACCGAGGATTTCCGCCAGCCGTCCCGTGGCCAGCGCCGAGTAGCGGGGGCGAGCGGCGCGGAACGAGGCCATCTCCGCCAGCAACTGGCGTTCGACCGGTGGCACTTCTGATAGAAGTCCGATGGATGTCATTCCCTCCACGACAGCGACCGCTATTTCGTGCCAACTCACCGGATCTCCCGAGTGGCAGGCATGGATGATGCCCGTGGTTTTCCGCTCGATCAGTTTCTCCGTCCACTCTGCCAGATCGGTCGTTAGAACGGGCAGTGAAAATTTATCCGCGACGGCTGCCAGCGGTTTGCCCGCCAGAGCATCATCAAATACCCGGTCCACGAATGACGGCTTCTCCGGCCCATAGACCCAGGAAATCCGAATGACGCAGTTTCCCGGCCGGGCGAGCACTTCACGTTCGCCGGCGAGTTTGCTCTGGCCATAGACGCTCAGCGGCCCCGGCGTGTCGTCCTCCCGGAAGAGCCGTGGGACGTCGCTGTTGAAAACGTAGTCCGTGCTGAAATGAAACACCGGGATGCCCCGCGCCGCTGCCCAGTCCGCGATTTTCGCAGTAGCCTCCGCGTTCACCCGCATCGCTCGCGCCGGATCGTCCTCGCAATCTTCCAGCGAGGTGATGCCCGCCGGGTTCAGCAACACTTCGCACTCCAAGCTCGCCAACGCCGCCGCCAGCGATTTTTCATCCGCTAGATCGCACCGATTGCGGGGCAGGGGAATCACCTCATACCCCGCCGCGAAATGGCTTGCCAAAGCGGCACCCACCCGGCCGGTCGTCCCAGTCACCGCGATGCGCATCGGTTCGGGAAATGGAAACCTCAGAGCAAACCTTGCTCGCGGAGTTCATCCTCCACGCTGCCGTAGTCCGGTGCCACGATCCCCGCATCCCGGATGCGTTGGATATTCCGCCTCACGCCGACCTTGCTACGCGGACCGATCACCAACCCACTGACTCCGCCCACTACGAAAGGCAACAACGCCGCGATGCCCAGCGCGCCAAGGCCGATCCCCACGCCGCGCCTTGCGCCACGGTGCATCAAATCCCCAAGCAGCAGCCCGGCGGCAGCTCCCAGAAGGGCAGGGGCGGTCAGGGCACTGGTTTCAATCCATGCCGGCGTTGTGTCGGAATACTCATCAGCCATACCCGCGTTTTAGGCCATTTCCGCCCTAACGACAATACCGGAAAATGAAAATCTTCCGCATTCCCGCTTTTCCCGCAGTGGGATCTCGGTAAGGCTCCGGCCCGCATGCCTACCCTTGAAAACACCTACGCCCTGATCCTCGCCGGCGGCTCCGGCACCCGCTTCTGGCCGCTGAGCCGCAACGCGAAGCCCAAGCAGCTCCTCGATCTCTTCGGCACTGGCACCCTGCTTGAGCAAACCATTCGCCGCCTCGACGGTCTCGTCCCGCTAGAAAACATCCTCATCCTTACCAATTCCCAACAGGTCGATGCCGTCCGCGAAATCGCCACCATGCTCCCTGCGGAAAATATCTTTGCGGAGCCCGCCAAGCGTGACACCGCCCCCGCTGTCGCCCTTGGCATCGGCCTCATCGCCGCGCGAAATCCTGAGGCGGTGATGATGGTTCTGCCGTCTGACCAACTCATTCAGGACATCCCCGCCTATCAGTCCGTCATGCGCGACGCCCTCGTCACCGCAGAGAAATCTAACGGACTCGTCACCATCGGCATCCGCCCGACCTGGGCCTGCCCTTCCTACGGCTACATCGAGCGCGGCGCACCGGCCACCATCGACGGCCTTGAATGCCGGAACGCACCCGTCGAAGTGACACGCTTCCGCGAAAAGCCCAATGCCGAACTTGCCGAACAATTCCTCGCCCAAGGCAATTTCACTTGGAACGCCGGCATGTTCGTCTGGTCCCTGCCCATCGTCATCGAGCAGCTCGCCATTCACGCCCCGCAGTTGGAAAAATTCATCTCCGAGCTCCGCCACTCCGCAGACATCGAAGCCACCGTCGCCGCCCAGTTCCCCACGCTCACCCCTATTTCTATCGACTACGCCCTGATGGAAAACGCCCACCGCGTCCTCAACATCGAGGCCACCTTCGACTGGGACGATGTCGGCTCGTGGATCTCCATCGCCAAATACCTTGAGAAATCCGGCAATGAAAACCGCACCAACGAACCCTTCTCCGAAATCGAGTCCGGCAACAACATCATCTTCAACGCCCGCCCCGGCACCCGCATCGCCTTGTTAGGTGTCGACGACCTCATCATCGTCCAGACCGGCGACGCCCTCCTCATCGCCAACCGCCACCAAGCGGACGCCATCAAGAAACTCGCCGACATCCTCCCGCCCGAGCTGCTTTGAAGAATAACCATCGACTATCAACTCACAACTCCACAACTCCCCCCATCCCGCCCTCGGCATCGACTACGGCGACGCCCGCATCGGCATCGCCGCGACCGATGACTTCGGCATCCTTGCGCATCCTGTCGAGACCATCGATGTCAGCAAGGGCGACCCCATCGAGCGCATCGCCCTGTTAGCCACGATGCGTAAAATCCAAACCCTCGTCGTCGGCCTACCCGTGCGCATGGACGGCAGCGAAGGAACCTCCGCCGCCAAGGTCCGCGACTTCGCCGATAGAATCCGCGAACGCCTTCCCACCATTCCCCTCATCTTCGTCGATGAAACGCTGACCACCTCCACTGCCGCCGCTAAACTCCGCGAGGCCGGCCGGAACGCCAAAAAACAGAAGTCCGTCATCGATCAAGCGGCCGCCGTCGAGATCCTCATCGCTTGGATGGGCGAATAGGGAGAGACTTTGTGGAGAACGTTTCAGAAACATTACCGCCACTTTGCCCCTTGCCGGGAAGCGCTGGGTTTCTAGTCTCTGTGGACGATGGTGGCATGATCCCACCGCTTGCGGAGAATGAAACGAATCGAGACAGAATTTATATTTTCCCTGACGAATCCGGGAACAGAGAAGGCGCTGAAACTGGAGGTGGAGACGATGGGGCTCGGCTGGCGGCTGAGCTATCAGCGGCGCGGATTTGTGACCTTCAAGGCGGATGAGCCATTCACGCTGGAGGCGCTCGACGTGGAGATCGCCTGTGCCCGGCGCTTGTGCCTTTCGTTAGGAAAATCCGCGACGCGGGAGGAGGCGGTGGCGCGACTCGGTAACGTGGCGGTGGTCCATCATGCGAAGTTTCATGATCGGAAAATGCAGGGCGTCAGCGACACCGCATCCACAGTTAGACCCCAGGCCGGCGACCTCGTCGGCACGGTGGTGGAGCTGGGCGAAGGGGAGTTCTGGGCGGGCTTGCATCGGCATGGGAAATTTCTCAGCCCCGATCCGGCGGGGGATTCCGGGATCGTGATGCCGGAGCGGTCACCGTCGCGGGCGTGGTTGAAACTGGAGGAAGCCACACGGTTCTTTCACTTGGAATTCACGGCTCGCGACATCGTGGTGGAGCTTGGCTGCGCGCCGGGCGGCGTGGTGCTCGCATTGCTGGATCGCGGCGTGCCGGTCATCGGCGTGGACCCGGCGAAGATGGCGGACGTGGTGATGGCATCGGCCATCGCTAACCGCGAAGATGCCCAGGCCGGAAAACCGTGGTTCTATCACTGCCGCAAACCCGCAGCCATCGCCAGCAAGCGCGACCTCGGCCAGGGCGTGAGCTGGTTCATGTCCGACATGAATCAATCGCCCGAAGTGGTGCTGAAGGAATGTGCTAGATTTTGTAAAATGGCTCCAAGCATCCGTGGTGCCTTGATGACCTTGAAACTAACCGATCCCGCGCAAGTGGCGGAAAAGGCGACGTGGTTCGCGGCGCTGAAGGAAATGGGCTTTAAGACCATCCGACTCCAACAGCTCGCCGTGCACCACAAGGAACTCGCGCTGCTGGCGCTGAAATGAGGGGGCTCTCTCCCATAGGGTCAATTTTACAAATCTTCTAACTCATTCATCATCTGTGTCTATCCCGTCCATCAACGGTTCAATTTTCTTTTCTCGGTTCATCGAAAATTGTCCTTCACGGCACGTGTTGGATTGTTAGTTTGGTTTTGAAAAATGCCCCCGTCCGATTCCCACGCCTTCCTCCGCGAGCTCGACAAGAAGCTCTCAACCTCTGCCGACCAGAATGGGTTGCAGAAAGGGGCACAGGCGTCTCGCCTGTTTCTTCAAAGAATCACAGCCAAGATGGCCGTGCCCCCCCTCTTGCCTCTTCGCTGACTCCTGACTCCTTCTTCTCTCCCTAAATGATCGTCTACCTCGCCACCAAAGCCGATTTCCTTCGGCAGACATCCTCCCCGGCAATCGCGTCATCTTCAACATCAAGGGCAACACCTATCGTCTGATCGTGAAAATCCACTACAACACCGGCATCGTTTACTTCCGTTTCGTCGGCACCCACCCGGAATACGACAAGATCAACGCCACAACCATCTAACTGCACCATGAAACCAGGAATCATCAAAAGCGAGGAAATGCATGATGAGGCGCTCGCCTTGGTAGAATCCCTGATGGATGCCGAACCGGGATCTGAACAGGAGGGAGAACTCGAACTCTGGTCCCTGCTCATCGAGCAATATGAGAAGGAGCACCATCCCATCAGCGATCCTGATCCCATTGAGGCGATTCGCTTCCGCATGGATCAGCTCGGGCTCAAACAAAAAGACTTGGAGGATTTCATCGGCCAAAAGAGCAAGGTGTCCGAAGTCATGAATCGCAAGCGACCTCTCAGCCTGCCGATGATCCGGTCCCTCAGCATTCACCTCGGAATTCCCGCCGCGGTCTTGGTGCGCGAAACTCCATTGTCGCCGGGCAAGACTGCGCCGTCATCCCCTAGCAAAAGAAAACCCGCAACCGCCTCCTAACGCCCACCGCTCACTGCTCACCGCTCACCGCTCACCGCTCACCGCTCACCGCTCACCGCCCACCGCCCACCGCCCACTGCCCACTGCTCACTGCCCACCGCCCACTGCTCACTGCCCCTCCGCTTTTCCGCCACTCTCCCGAAGGACTTCCTTTTCTTCCATGCCCCTGGCGACGATTTCCACCGCTCGCGGCCAAGAAGGTTGCCCTGAAAATGGGAGGTAAGGGGTGAGGGAGTCCTTGATCAAGGCATTGAGAGTTATGAATAGGCTTGTCTTTTGTCAGCTTCGTGAGACATTAAGTCGAATTAAGGAAGCGCCAAGCCATCATTTTATGCCCACTCCTCATCATCCTGCCGCCGCCGTGCGCAAAGCCTTGGTCAAGCTTGGAGGCGACATTCATGACGCGCGCCGCCGTCGCCATTTATCGATGGCGATCGTGGCGGACCGTGCGTTCACTTCCCGTTCGACCTTGCAACGGATCGAGGCGGGCGATCCTGCCGTCGGCATCGGCATTTACACCGCTGTGCTGCATGCGCTGGGATTGCTGGATGGCATCGGCCAACTGGCGGACCCGTCGGTCGATAAGATCGGGCAGGCATTGGCCGATGAGTCGCTGCCGAAGCGGATTCGTGCGAGATCGAACAAGGACTGAGCAATTATGGCGAATTTCGAGGTGCATGTGTCATTGGCAGGCAGGATCCGCAAGGTGGGTCTGGCTCGGAGCAACCAGGCGCGGGGTCGTGAGACCGTTTCCTTCGAATACGCCGGAGAGTGGCTGTCGGCTGGGGATCGCTTTGCGCTCGCGCCTGATCTGCCACTGACCCAGGGTGCCTATCAACCGCCTGCCGGGCTTACGATCCATGGTTCGCTGGGGGATTCCGCTCCAGATACTTGGGGTCGGCGTCTGATGCAGCGCGCGGAGCGTCGAAATGCGGAACGCGAAGGCAGGGCCGTCCGCACGCTGATGGAGAGCGACTACCTGCTCGGCGTGGCGGATGAGACACGCCTTGGTGCACTGCGCTTACGCCGTCCGGGTGAGGACGACTTTCTGGCCCGCCCTAGCACTGGTGTGCCCGCGCTGGTGGCGCTGGGCCGCTTGTTGCAAAGCACGGAACGTATCCTGCGGAATGAGGAAACCGACGAGGACTTGCAGATGATTTTCGCCCCCGGCTCCTCGCTGGGCGGGGCGCGGCCCAAGGCCTCGGTCATCGACCAACACGGCCACCTGTCGATTGCCAAATTTCCTAAGGAAAACGATGAATACAGCATCGAGACTTGGGAGGAGATCGCCCTACGTCTGGCGGAGCGGGCGGGCATCACGACCGCCGGGCACGATCTGGTCCAGGTGGCGGGCAAGGCGGTGTTGCTATCGCGGCGCTTTGATCGCGAGGGAGAGCGCCGCATTCCTTTCCTGTCCGCGATGGCGATGTTAGGAGCCCGCGACGGCGAGGGTGGAAGTTACCCAGAAATGGTGGACGCGCTCGCCCGTCATGGGGCGCGGGCGAGGCAGGACTCGCACGAGCTGTATCGGCGAGTGGCGTTCAGTGTCCTCGTTTCTAACGTGGACGACCACTTGCGCAACCACGGTTTCCTGTGGCACGACCGCACTGGATGGGCACTCTCGCCCGCCTACGATCTCAATCCGGTGCCGACCGACCTGAAGGCACGGGTGCTGACAACCAACATCGATCCTGACGAAAGCACGTGCTCGATCGAACTGTTGGAGGCGGCTGCGGGCTACTACGCGCTTCCGCTCGCCGGGGCCCGGGCGATTCTCAAGGAGGTCGCGACCGTGACGCAGACTTGGCGGAC
>JBBQDJ010000161.1:0-7972 GCA_038319595.1 Verrucomicrobiales bacterium | reverse complement strand
GATTCATGTTATTTCGTCGAGCCTACTCCGGTGAGTTGAATGTCGAACGGATTCTCATTCGCGTCATTGCTGGCGACGTGGATGGCAGCTACGCGTGTTCCTTTGGCGGTGGGTTTAAAGGTCACCGGAAACATGGTGCTGGCACCCGGGGGCAGCGTTGTTTTGCCCAATGTGCCGACCACGTAGTCGTTCCTCTGCAAACCGTCTTTGCGGACGGCTAGACCTGTCAGCGGAGCCTTGCCGGTGTTTTTGATCGTGAAAATCTTGGCCGTGCCGGCGGAACCGGTTTTGACGGTTCCGAAGTTG
The DNA here is from genome assembly GCA_038319595.1 of Verrucomicrobiales bacterium. Lineage (GTDB taxonomy): Bacteria > Verrucomicrobiota > Verrucomicrobiia > Verrucomicrobiales > Akkermansiaceae > Luteolibacter. The sequence continues at coordinate 7,666 of JBBQDJ010000161.1, read as the reverse complement.
CGTTTGCTTGCGGGCGTGCTGTCGCTCAACTCGTTGTCGGCCGGCTGTTTGACCGTGATTTCCGGCACTTTCGGTGCCGAACCAAAGGTAAAGGTGCCGCCTTCCGATGCGATGTATTCCGCGCCGTGCACGAGTTCCACCTCGTAATGGGCCACACCTTTGTCAACCCATAGGTAGAGCGTACAAGGACTCTCTTCATGAATGAACGGCGTTACGGTGAAGGTGTAAATATCGTCTGCGAAACTCTTGAATGCCACGGTTCCATAGCCATCAACCGTGTCACCGGTCACATTGTGGATCGTGAAGCGATCGGCCGGAGATGTTTCGAAGGTGGCGGTCCATGTGCCATTGGTGGCGAATGGAGCCGCGGAGAAGTCAATCGTGCAATTCAATGTCTTGCCGGCAAGAGCCGCGGGCGAGAGATCCGCGATGGTCAGTGAGAAAACCGGGCTGATCATCGAGACGAATAGCAATGAGGCGGGTAGAAGTGATTTCATGGATGTGACATATGCTTTGGCGGGATCCCGCCCGGTGGCAATCAAAAACGTACACCGTGTCGGCGACGGTACAAAACCGGATTTTTTGGCGGATGATTTCCATCTGAAGGATCTCGTTTGCGTGCTCGTAGGTTTCCACTTTGGCGTGTGCCATGATCAGGGCATGATCAGGGGACGGGCCTTCTATTATGACCCCATTTACAAGCCCACTCAGGAGAAGAGCCCAGAAGACGACCATTCCGAAATATCGTCGCATGCTAGTGCAATTAAAGGTGAGCGGTCGTAGAAGTTGGTTTGGAAATCCACGCCATCCTCGTAGAAACGAAGTGTCTTTCGCGCGTCCGGAATCAGTTCAAATATAGCGGTTGCAGAACCGGGATTGGTCGATTTGTTCGAGTGAATGACCAAAGATGGCTTGAAAAGCACCTTCGCATGCGGTGCGGACTGCAACTGATAGATAAACAAATCGCTCATCACGGCGTAGCGATTTTGCCACCGACTGTTGATTTCCCATGGCGAATACCACGCGTGGAGTGCTGGATAGGGAAGAGCCGCGTCTTTCCGCTGGTCGTGGGTGATCGGCAGGTAGTCCACGGTGCCATCCTTCTCATATCGCTCCAAAGCACGCCTCCCCTGGTCAATCCGCTGCTGCTTGTAGCCGGAAGCAGCCTCCAAACTGATGTCGTCGAAGTAGAAACCGGAAACCCCGATGAATCCGTCGATCGCTTCGCATCGGCTGGCGGCAGCCAGTGAGTAGGCTCCTCCCTTGCAAATACCGAGAGTTAGGACGCAGGTGAGGCCGTCCCCAAGACCTCCCTCTTTGATGAATCTAGCCAAGGCCTCGATGTCTTCAATCTTGTGCTCCGGGTGTTCGAGCTGGCGTGGTGCCCCATCACTGAGGCCAAAATAGCGATGGTCAAAGGTGACAGCGTTCACACCCCGCGCGGCAAGCTCCCTCGCGTAAGCCAGGGGGGCCTGTTCCTGGATCTGTCCAATCGCGGCTGTGATCATGATCACCATGTGGGATGGCTTTTCGCTCGGGAAAAACTTTCCCCGGCAAAGATCGCCCCCGCTGGAGAATTCGAAGAGTCGTGGTTCTTTCATGAGATATGTTAGTTGGCCGAATCCACTTCTAGGACGCAGCCCGCAGATAGGCCAATGCTGCGAGGGTACCTTGTTCCCGGCCTAGAGCCAGACGGATGTTGAGATGCGCGACTTGCTCGAGGTAGAAGGCCGCTTCGATTCCTCCAACGTCCACTGGATCAAATCCTGCGACCGAAATGACAGAGCCCACCTCCGCCTTGGCATCCGAGTCGTCACCGCAAAAGAGCCCGGCTGGCTTCACCGCAAGACTCCCAATCCTTTTCTCGTCCATCATATCGGCGAAAATGGTATTGAACGCCTTGATCACGCGACATCCGCGAAGTGCGCGAGCGGTTTCCTGGCCAGCCGAATTTTGCTCTCCCAAAAGGATGGGCGACCAATCAGCCTGAAGGGGATTGCTCATGTCGATCACGATCTTCCCCTTCAGATCCAACGATTGGAGGACATTGATAGAGACCTGTATGCCATTGTGGCTCCAAGGAAGCGCACAGGCGACGATTTCCGATGCCGCAGCCGCCTCCTCTAGAGATGTTAGGATGACGCCTTCTGAAACGCTTTGATCTTGATGTCTGCGCGCGCCGAGATGGACTTCAACGCCTTTCCCTGCCAGCAACGAACTCAGATTCCTGCCTACGGAGCCATTTCCCAAAATTGAAACTTTCATCGGTTCGGAAAATGGCTGTTTTCCGGCAATCGAAAAGGGCTACAATTTAGTAACCGACTGCCAATATGCACAAGCGAAAGACAACATCGACAAACTATCAAACTGAACAGAGCCTGATTCTGGAATGTCCGATGACCTATACCTACACGCTTCTCGGAAAACGTTGGAAGCCGATCATTCTCTGGAAAATCAATGATGGCGATGACCGGTTCACCTCATTGCTCAAGTCGATCCCTCTGATTTCCCGAAAGATGCTGTTTCAGGAGCTTACCGAACTCCAGGAACGCAACCTGATTGAAACGAGCGGCAGTGAGAACCAAAAGCGATACGGACTTACTCCGTTGGGAGCCAGTTTGCTGCCAGTGCTGAGAACGATGTGGCAGTGGGGGGAGTCTCATCAGCCTGCGGTTGATTCGTAGCCAGTGCCTTGTAGAACGAAGATTGGCGGAAGGACATGGGGCGGGAGGGGGCAAGCTCAAAGGGCATATTGTGCCATGCGGTGGTGGGTTGAACTTCCTTGCGGATGGCTGCATCCCAATCGAAGGGCAATAGGTGGAATGACCCCAGAAAGCTGGCGACTTTCCGGCCCTCACGCTCAGGGCCACTGCAACGGGAAACATCGGCAAATAAATCGAGGACGCTCATCCTCAACGATCAGCCGATCTCCTTGCCGGCCACGATGAAGTCGATGGGATGGATGGCACCGGTTGACTCGGAAACCAGCGCGTTTTCTGGGCGGACATCGGTGGCAAGGTAAGGACCTTTTTTCCAAGTGAGATGTTCAAGGGTTTCTCCGAGGCAGGGTTCCTGATGAGGTGCCCAGCCGAGTGATCGCATGTGACCCGCGAGTTCGGCCACGGTGGGGTGGCGACCGAGAATGAAGGGTTGGCGGAAGACGAGGAAAGCATCCGCTTCACCGAGGCAATCGATGGAAATACCGGACAAAAAGAGGGATTCAAAGAGAGCGAGGCGGTCGAGGATGTCGTCGATGCCGCCTGGAGTGAGGGTGAGGATTCCACCCGGTTCGCGTTTGATCAACCAGCCGAAGCGGCAGCGTGCAGGAGGGCTGCAAAGTTTGATCACTTGCTGATTTGTGGGATCGCCAAACACCGCAACCTCTCCACCTGCACCGATCAGAGTGAGTGGGCCGTTTTGATGGCTCTCCAAAAATGGCAACAGGCGCTGAGCCAGCGTGCGGCCAAACTCAGGGCTTTCGCGAAAGATCGCGTCTAGCTCGCCTTCGACTTGGCGGGTATCGATACGGGAACAGAAATCCGCGAGGCTAACGACGGGGATTTGATTTCGTATGGGCGATCTCGGTTTTCCAGAATCCGGGCTTCCTGGCGGTTGCGGCGACATTGTTCTAACATTTCTTCCGCAGTGACCTCACGGTTGTTTTTCGGAATCATCGACGCATTTTAAAGGAGTTTCGCCATGATGTCCAGAGTCCAGATTTCTCCTTCCGTGGATGCAGGCAGGAGGGTGGACGGATCGGGCATGACAAGCAGTTCTTCGAGAACGCCGAAAATCTGCCGGGGCCGGTTCTGCGGGATGCGACGCATCGCCCGCAGTGCATGGCGGGTCAGCTCGAGGCGAAGAGGAGGACAAGAAGGTCCCTCCTCCTTATCCCGGGCTTCAAACTGCTTGCAATTGGTAAACCCACCCGGATCGTGATTGAGAGAGGCACGGGAAAATCCCAATTTCGAGGTTGTCAACCCAGAGGAGATGGAGATAGTCAAAGCATCTTTATTAAATTAGTCAAAGATTCGATGTCACGATTTGGCACTGCGTTTGCTGGCGACGGGCCGGCATTACGCCCCCCAACACCCGTCAAAATACCCAGCACCCACACCCATCACGATGATTCATCGCACCGAGGAAGGTCAGTCCGCATTGTTTGAAGAAACGCTTGAAAATGGAGGAGTCACCCGCAAGAAGCGAGCGGGAAGGAGTAACCCAAAAGCTATGGATTTTGGTCTCACGGCTCCGTCACAGCTCGCCAAAAACTACGTTCTCGATACGAACGTCCTGCTGCACGACCCCGCTTCCTTGGAACGTTTCAAGGAAAACCACCTTTGCATCCTCGTCGATGTGCTGGCGGAGTTGGACAAGTTCAAGTCCGAGCAAACCGAACGCGGTGCCAACGCCCGCCGGGTCCATCGCCGCTTGACGGAAATGTTCTCCTGCGCGGATAAAGTCACCCACGGCGTCACCACCGAAGGTGGCGGCACTGTCCGCTTGGTGATTTACGATCCCGCCAGTTGCCCGAAAAACTCGGAACAACTCAACCGCTTCCACCGCGTTTTCCCGGACCGCGAGCGCGTCGATCACCGGATTCTTGCCGCCTGCCTACTGCTCATGCAGCACAACGAGGCGCCGGTCGTGCTGGTGACCAAGGACATCAACATGCAGCTCAAGGCCCGCTCCGTGGGGATCGACTGCCAGGACTATCTCAATGACAAGGTCGACGCCCGCGAGGTGTCGAATTACGAGGTCCGTCGGATCGAGGTGGATCCGTCCGAGCTCCACCGCTTCGCCAGCGCCGGCGAACTCACGGTGGATGAGGATCGCATCTCCGGTGTGGCGATCAACGAGTATGTCTTGTTAGGTGCCGGCGAAAAGCAAACCATCCCCGCACGGCTCGCTCCGGACGGACGATTTGTGAGGTTGAATATCCCTGAAGTCCTCAAAATCCCGGACGGCCAGTCGCTCAAACCGCTCAACCTCGGCCAGCGCTGCCTAATCGACGCCCTGCTCAATCCGGACATCTCGCTCGTCACCTGTTACGGCCACGCCGGCACCGGGAAGACCTTGGTCGCCGTGGCCGCCGGTCTTCACGAAATGTTCAACCGGAAATACAACGGCATCACCGTCAGTCGCCCAGTGGTGGCGATGGGTGACCAGCTTGGGTTCCTGCCCGGTTCGCTCGACGAGAAAATGCGCCCATGGCTCCAGCCGATCCATGACGCGCTCGATCTGCTGATGCGCCCTAACACGCCGCTCGGTCCGCGCCGCAAGCAGCAGCAGAAGCCCGGTGGCGGGCCACCCGTCGCCGCGAAGAAACCTTACGAACTGCTGATGGAACAAGGCATCCTCGAAATCGAGGCGCTCTGTTATATCCGCGGTCGCTCGATTCCTAACCGCTTCTTCATCCTCGACGAGGCTCAGCAGCTCACGCCGCAGGAAGCGAAAACCATCGTCACCCGGATGTCCCGCGACTCGAAACTCGTCCTCGTCGGCGATCCGGCGCAGATCGACAATCCTTACGTGGACAGCCGCAGCAACGGTCTCGTTTACACGCGAAACCGGTTGAAAGGCCAACCTTTCGTCGCCCACGTCGCTCTCAACCGCGGCGAGCGTTCGGAACTCGCCGAAGCAGGTGCGCAGTTGATGTGACGGATGCAGGCGAAGCACCTTGAACTGCGGCAGCAAGCTGCACGCAGTCCAAGGACGGCGCTCCGGGCTTACCTTGCAGCGCGGAGGGCGGTGACCACCATCTCCACGGGTAGGCCCATGACGTTTTCGAAACTGCCGCGGATACCGGCGATGATGAGTTCGCCGGATTCTTGGATGCCATAAGCTCCCGCCTTGTCGAGGGGATTGGCGAGGGTGAAGTAGGTGTCGATGGCGGCCGCGTCTAGAGGGTGGAAGGTGACGTCGGTGAGGTCGTGAAAAATTTCCCTAACACCATCGGGATGGATGATGCAGACGCCGGTGCAAACTTGATGGGTGCGGCCTGATAGACGGCGCAGCATTTCCCGCGCCTCGTCGAGGTCGGCGGGTTTGCCCAGCGGCATGTCGTCGATGAAAACCAGAGTGTCGGAGCCGATGACGGAAGCATCCGGGCGGAGGGCGGCGACGGCGGCGGCTTTGAGCGTGGCGTTGAGCTCGCAGAGGACGTGCGGCTTCATCGACGCGTCATGGACTTCCTCCGCCGGGGAGACCACCACTTCGAAAACGACTCCGGCCTGTTCCAACAGTTCGCGGCGGCGGGGTGAGGCGGAGGCGAGGACAACGGGCATGCGGATGGGATGAGGGCAAGCGGCCGAGGAATCAAGCGGATCCGGCGGACGCAGGTCCCGGCCGAGGAGGGAGGAACAGAAATTTCCGGCTTTCCTTGTGGCCGGTGAATTTCTAACCGGTGGGTGGAGGTCTAGCGCCTTTGGGCAAAGTAAAGGGCATGTCTGGTCCATGCGCGGGGACGAGACGTCCCCGCCCCCTCGTGGGTGTCGGTCCGGTTGAACTTTACGGACTCCTAACGGTCTTCGAGGGCTTCCATTTCCTCGTTCATGTATTCCATGAGCCGCTGCATGTCGCTGAGGTGGCGGCGGAGTCGTTCGCCGCCACCGCCGGGTGCGCGCCGGGCGCGAGGCGCTGCACCACCGTTGGCGGGTTCCGGCTTGGCCTCGTCGTCCTGGCGGACTTGGGCAAGAGCGGGATTGCCGGGTTCCTTTTTCAAAAGGTTCTCAATGGCGGCACCGGGCATGAAGAACGACCGGGTCCGATCGGCACGGGCCAGAGTGATACCGAGGGCTCGGCCATTCAGGTCCACGACGGGACCTCCGACTTGATTGGGCTGAACGCGCATATCGGTCTGGACGACGTGGGTGAAGGAATCGCGGATTTGGCTGATGGGACCCCCCATACGCTCCATTTGCTGGAGCCGCGCGCCAAAATACTCGGGCATTTTCGGCCGGTTACCGAGGGCGACGTCGATTTGCTTTTCGCTACCATTGATCTCAACCCAGAGGGAAACCTTTTGGCCCGGAGTCACGCCGGTCAGCGCGTTTTTCAAGGCGAGCAGGCCGGAAATCGGGCGTTCACCCACTTTGAGGATCACATTGCCGGGGACTAGGCCGGCTTTCGAGGCGCCGGAGGCGGGATCGATCTCGCCGATTTTGACACCCTTGCCGGTGAAGCCTTTGGCGGCGATGATGCCGAGATAGGCAAAATCCGTGTCGCGCAGATTCCGCTCCAGCACGCTGACGACGCCGAAGCCAGCCATCCGGCCATTCGGCTGCGGAGCGATGAGGAAACTGCCCAGTTTTGGATTTCCCTCCGCCCATTTCACGGGAGTCAGCGGCGCGCCTTCAATGTCGAGTAGGACGATGTCCTCATCCTCATAAACTCCGGCCAATTTCACCGCACGGGCCTCACCTGCGCCATTGCCGATGCGGATATCTCCGGACCCGCGGGCGACCTCGCTCCATTTGCTGATGACGCGGCTGCCGTCACCGATGACGGTGCCATAGGCGAGACGTCGCGAACCGGCCCAAATGCTCACGGTGGATTTCGCGGCGGTGGCGAGCTCGGGCGCGATGGCGGCGCTGGACTCCTTGTCCTGCGCCGTGACCACTGCTTTTTCCTCAGGCAGCATCAGGGGAATATCTTCTTCGGCTTC